>DASUGE010000350.1:0-2547 GCA_036274215.1 Polyangiaceae bacterium
GGAGGATTTGAACCTCCGACCTTCGGGTTATGAGGAGGCGGCGAGTAGCTTGCTCGGCTTGTCGTTCTTGTGGAGCGCGAGTTTATCGCATCGGAGAACGCGATCCACCTTGACCACCTTTCCGCCCTTGCTGAGCACGGCCATTGGGTGGCCCAAGAAATGGCCCCGGGCCAGCGGGCGGCCTACGCCTCGACGCGGCAGAACCCACGGAAGGAACGGCCGGGCGCGATGCTCCAAATCCTCCCGCTCGCCGGACAATGTCCGTGCAACGCGGGCCCGCGCTCATGCCCGCGCAACTCGACCTGTGTTGCCGTCGACCGTGACGAGGTCGCCGTTGCGCAGCGTGCTCGTGGCGGAGATGGTGGCGACCACGGCAGGGATCGCGTGCTCGCGTGCGATGATCGAGGGATGGCTGAGGATGCTGCCGCCGTCGGCGACCAGCGCGCCCACCTTGCTGAACGCGACGGTCCAGCTCGAGTGTGTTGTCGGGCACACGAGCACCTCCCCGGCCTGGAGCTCACAGAGCTCGGCTTCGGTGCGGATCACGCGCACGGGCCCGGTGTAGTGTCCGGGTGACACCGGGACGCCGAGGAGAGCCCCGTCGTCGCTGTGCTTCGCGGTCGGAGCTCCGAGCTCGGCCTCCATGGCCCAGAGCCCCGCTTCCATCAGCCTCCGACATGCCGGAGGGAGCCCGCGCAGGCTCGGCGGAGGAACGGGCACGGGCCCGTGCAGCGGGGGTCCGGGATGAGCGCGCACCCAGGCTTCCTCCGCTCTTCGGCGGTTCACGCGATCCGTGGCGCTCTCACCAGTGAGTGTGCCCGAAAGCGCCGCCGCCATCTCGCCCCGCTCCAGGTAGCCGATGTCGTTCGCGTGTCGCAAAACGTTTCGCTGGACGAGCCTTCGCCCCGCTTCCAGCGACGCTCGGCGGATCAATCCGGTGGACAAGCCCTCGGTGTAAACTACGTTGTCGTCGCGGTTACCGTAAACACGCTCGGCGTACGCGAGCGCCGCCTCGAAGCGTTCGCGATCGGCGCCGGACAGGAGAGAGCGCGCTTCCTCGAGCGCCTTCTGCCGCTCCGGTCGCTCCCCGACTGGGTCCGCCTCGGTTCGCTTGCGCGCCTCGCGAAGCAACGACAGCACGAGCTCCTCGCGCTCGGCCAGCATCGGCGTCCCGGGGTCCACATCGACCGTCCGCAGGCCCCAGTGCGTAAGCCACTTCTGCATGCGGCTGCCCCCGCGCGAGGCCAGCACGGCACGGAGACCCTGGTCGATGACGGCGTCGTCCAGATCACGGGCAACCTCCTCGAGCTCGCGGGTCGCGGCGACGGTCGCGCCGGAGAGGCCGGTCAAGAGGTCCATCGTCTTCGGGAAGTCCCAGCCGAGCAGCTCCTCGGTACACACCTTGAGCTCGTACACGCCGATGATGTGCGGGATGCTGAGCTGAAAGTGGATGGTCATGTGAGTCACGAGCAGGTCGAAAAGCTCGTCGACGTGCCGCTCGAGCTCGCCGTCGGAGAGTGCTCCGAGATCGACGGCCAGCGCCGCCTCGACGCGTGCCGCACACTCGGCGCGCCACTCGGTGTCCCAGCGCCGCGGGTAGTCTTCGAGCTTGCCCATCGCCGCCTCGGCCGCGCGCATCGTACGCCGTAGCGACGGCAGCACGCGCACCAAGAGGGCGAGGAGCCACCACGGCGGCGGTGCTTCGGGGTGGTGCTTGCCGTCCAAGTCCACATCCTGCGTGTAGACCTCTCCTCCGAAGGAACGCTGGCGGATGGTCTTCATCGGCAAGCCGAAGTCGGCGAACGCGGCTTCCAAGGCGACTTCGTAAGCGGGTAAGAGGATCGTGGCTGCCGCCGGCGTGACCGGCCCCGTGAAGTGACCCGTGTCCTTCGTCCAGCGCCCCGGTGGGATTTCAATCTGCGGACGACGCGGCAGCCCGGTGATCGGACGAGCTTGCAGCACGAAGATCTCGCCGCCCGACAATGCCCACTCGATGTCCTGCGCCTTACCGCGCTCGCGCTCGATGCGCGCCCCGAGCTCCATCAGCCGCCGAACCACCCCTTCGTCCAGCACGCTCGGCGAGCCCGGCGCGACGAGCTCGGTGCCACGCAGGGTGAAGCGCTCCGCTTCCGCGCTTCCGTCGGCGAGCTTTTCGCCGAGCCCGCGCACCGCCTCGAGGACGAGCTCGTCGTCGCCGGTGACCGGATTCTTGGTGAACAGCACTCCGGCCGCTTCGGCGGCGACCAGCCGCTGCACGAGCACCGCCAGGTTCCCGCCGGGGGCGTCGACGTCGGCGCGGTACGCGGCCACGCGCGCGGTGTGGCCCGAGGCGAGCACACGGCTCGCGGCCGTGACCACGTCGTCGACGCCGTCGACACCGATGACGCTCTCGTACTGCCCCGCGAACGAAGCGTTCGCCAGATTCTCGGCCACGCCCGACGAGCGCACCGCGTACGGCCCCGCGCCGAGTGCGGCCAGGGGTGCGAGCAAGGCCTCGCGATCCCACGCCATGCCGACCGGGATGACGAAGCCGTCGGGCACGTTGTG
>DASUGE010000351.1:0-2820 GCA_036274215.1 Polyangiaceae bacterium
AGTAGGCGGCGAGAGCTTTCACGACATCCCGGAATTTCGAGCGTTTTTTGTCGAACATGGGCCCGACGCACGGCTGAGGGTTCGACCACGACATCATGAGGATGGGCAGCGCGACCCGACCGACCTCGAGCATCGTCGTGGCAAGGCTGATGATGGCCTCGCGCGGCTCGAGGTTTCTTAGGTCCTCGATCGCTTGTAGCAAGCGGGTCGGCGCCGCTTCTTGATCGAATTCCATCGCGGCGCCGAAGAGCCCCTCCTTCGACTTGAAGCGGTGGAAGAGCACGCCCTCGGACACGCCCGCGCGCTCCGCCACCTCGAGCGTCGTCGCGCGGATGCCACGTTCTAGAAACACCTCCCGCGCGACGGTGAGCAGCCGCTCGGAGTCGATGCTCGGCGGGCGGCCCCGGCCAGCAGGCCTGGGGTTGCTCGGCAAAGACGGCGGATTCTTAGGGCTCCGGGACACCTTGAATTAATGAGTCAGCACTCAATAATGTCAAGTGTCCGCGTTGAGATTGTGTACGACGCGCTCGCGCACAACGTTTCACAGGGTTTGCAGTTCTCCCGTTGCAGCGTGACCGGACGGCGGTCAGCGTCCCTGACGGAGGTAGAGCGTTAGCCGCCCCCGACGAGATGGACGATCTCGACGGTATCGCTCTCCGCGAGGCGGGTCGTCGTGTGCTCGGCGCGGGGCACGACCTCGCGGTTGCGCTCCACGGCGACGGGGCCGTCGGTGAGCCCCAAAAGCTCGATCAAGCCGCGCACGGTGAGGTCCCGCGCCACGTCCTTGGATTCGCCGTTCACCGTGATCTGCATCGCGTGGGACGGGATTCTAACACCCTCGCGGCATGCGGACGAGACGAGCGGGCGCCGCGTTTCGTGCCAAGGGCCTCGGAGCGCAGTATCCTTCCTGAATGGCGTTGCGCCGAGCTGTCGTGGGCGGGCTCGTCGGATGGGGTCGCGCCACGGCCGGCCTCGCAGCGCTCGGTGCCAGCGGGTGTGGCGGCACGAGCGTCCAGCACGTGAGCGACGGCGGCACCGGGGGCGGGGGCACCGGAGGCAGCCACGGGGGCACCGGGGGCACCGGTCAAGGCGGCGCAGGCCAAGGCGGCACCGGCAGCCATGGAACGCCGTGCGCGACGGTCGGCAGCTTCGCTGGGCCCGAGTTCGTCGCCTGGAACGTCTCACCCGATTCGTCGTGCGAGGGCATGGAAATCTTTTGCTATGAGCCGTCCGATGCGGCGCTCAGCACCTGCCTGGATCCGGAGCCGGGTGGGCCGTCGGGTGACGCGTCGCCACCGGCGCCGTCCACGACGCCGGGCTGCCCGAACGTGCGCATCGTCTGCAATACCCAGATCGGCTGCTGTGAGAGCACGTACACGCTGATCGCCGGTCCGGAGCGCGCGGAAACACCGCCGTGCTGCTATCTCGCGCAGCCCGGGTTTCATCCGAGGTAAAATAGGGAGCAGCGTGCGACTCGCGCCTCTTGCCGTAGCGTTTACCCTGGGCGCGCTCGTCGCGGGCGCGGCGCTCGGCGGAGTCTCTCGCTTCGAGCGCGCGTTCGCCGGCCGTCCTGTCGTGCTCGTGGGTGACTGGCGCCTGCGTCCCGACGCAGAGCTCAGACCGTTCGTGACAGAGCTGGCGACCCGTGTGGCCGAGCGCGAGGCGTTTTTCGCGGCGCCCGAGGCCGATCAAGCGGCGAGCTTCGCTGAGCTCGGCATCGAGCTCGACGTCGATGCGACGCTCGCGGCGCTCGTGCGGGCGTTGCCCGTGCGGACCACGCGGGAGCGGTTTTTCGAGCTGTTTCGCGGCGAGCCGGAGCCGCCCGTCGTGCCCCTTCACTACGCCGTGAACAGCGACCGAGCGCGGGCGTGGCTCGGGCGCCTCGCCGAGCAGCTCCATCGCGACCCCGTGAATGCCCGGCTCGATCTGGTGCGCCACCAGCGCGTCGAGGCCGCACCCGGGCGCGAGCTCGACGTGGGCGCCTCGCTGCACGGCATCGAAACGGGCGAGCGCACGGATCTCGCCCGCTTCGAGCTCGCGTTTTTTCCGGTCGAGCCGAGCGTCTCCTCGGCCGAGCTCGCTCAGGTCGACGTGACGCGCGTGCTCTCGAGCTTCGAAACCGATTTTTCGCACAAGCCGCGCTCGCGCATCCCGAACATCCGCACCGGGGCCCGCTACCTGAACGGCGTCATCCTCGCACCGGGCCAGGTTTTTAGCTTCAATCAGGTGGTCGGCCCGCGTACGGAAGAGCGCGGCTTCCGCAACGCCCCGGTCATCGTGCAGGACGAGCTCGAGCCGGGGCTCGGTGGCGGCATCTGTCAGGTGGCGACGGCGGTGTTCGCGTCGGCGATGCTCGGCGGGCTCGAGATCGTCGAGCGCCGGAGCCACAGCCGCCCGAGCGGGTATGCACCGCTCGGGCTCGACGCGACGGTCATCTACCCGGAGGTCGATTTGCGCCTTCGGAATCCCTACGACACGCCGCTGATGATTCACGCCGTCGTGACGAATGCGAAGGTCATTCGCGTCGAGTTCCTCGGGCGCGACGCGCCGGGGAAGGTCGAGCATTTCTTTGCGTCTGCAAAACCGGAGCCGTACGGGCGCCGCGTGGTCGTGAAATCCGAGCTCGCGCCCGGAACGATCGACAAGCGCCAGAAGGGCAATCCCGGCTACGACGGCCGGAGCACGCTCCTCACGACCTATCCCGACGGCTCGCGTGAGGCCCGCACCTACCCGAGCAAATATTACCCGGTGCCCGAGGTGTTCTGGATCGCCTCGAACGTGGAGCTCGCGGCGCTTCCGCCCTTGCCCGAGGGCGCAACG
>DASUGE010000352.1:0-6141 GCA_036274215.1 Polyangiaceae bacterium
GCTCCGACGACGCGGGACTCACGCTCAACGACGCGTGCGGCGAGCTGTCGGATCTCGCCGTCGCGATCGCGGGCAAGCCCGGCTCGCCGCCGCTCTTGGCCGCGATCAGCGGCGAACGCTGGCTCAAGCCGCTGCCGGTGCCGAGCGCGGCGAGCCTCACCGATCTCTGCCGCATCGACGACACGCGCTGGCTCGTCGTGGGGCGCAGCGTCGACGCGCACGCGCTCGCCGGCATCTACTCGCCGCTTCGCTTCGAGCTCGAGCTCATGCCGGAGCTCGCCACGCGCGCCTTCGTGAGCTGCTCCAGCCGCGTGGAGCGCGAGCTCGGCGTGGCCGTCGGCAGCCAAGGAGCGGTCCTGCGAGTCGAGAAAGGAAACCGTCAGCTGGGGCAGCTGCCCGAAGCGATCGATCTCGCGTCCGTCAACGTCGACGTGCTCGGCGCGGCGTGGGCCGGAGGCGCCGGCTGCTTGTGGCTCGGCGGCGGCGCCGACGGCGCGTGGAGCAAGGCTTGGTCGAGCGCGGATTGGCACGCGCCGTTCGTGAGCATCTTCGCCGAGCCTGGCTTGGTCGTCGCCGCGGCAGCCGACGGCGCCGTGCTCGAAGGACGCATCAGCGGCGAGCGTCAGTCGGGCGGCGCGTGGCCGGCCGTTCGCCTGTGAAGCGGCGCAGCAAGCCGGCGTGACGCGGGCCTACGGCTTTTGCTCGCACAGGAAGCCGAGTCGCGGCCGCGAGCAGATGGCGTCGTTCCACTGCCAATCGAGCTCCGATTCCATGGCGCCGCAGTCTTCCTCGTCCCCGTTGGCGGCGTTCGGACGGTCCGGTGCGAAGTCGTTGAAGGCGCCGTCGACGGGCTTGCCGCCGCCTCGGTTGCTGCCTTGGAAGAATTGCACCGCGTTCGGGCCGCGCCCCCACACCCACGTGTTCTCGTCGTCGAGGTCGTTCGCGCCGATCCAAATCGTGCCGTTGCTCGGCGCGCTCGCACGGACCCACGCCTTCATCACCTCACTCTCGTCGTGTGACTCGATGCGGGCGAGCGCCATCGAAAAGCCAAGATCCAGCGCCGATTCCGCGTCGTCGCAGTAGCCGTTGGCTCCGCTGTACGCGAGCTGGTCGTCCTCCTCGGTCGTCATGCAGAGCAAGTACGAATGCCCTTCGTAGAACTTCGCCGTGCAGTCAGCGGGACACCCTTCTTCGTCGCTCTCGTCGTCGCAGTCGTTGTCGAGGCCGTCGCAGACCTCCTGCTCGGCAACGCAGGGCTCGGAGCCCGCGCCCGCCATCCCGATTTCGCCGGCGAGGCCCGCTTCGCCCAGACCCCCGGTACCCGCCGCGACGCCGCCGACACCTGCCGAGCCGCCGTTGCTTCCGCCCGTCCCGCCGTTCCCAGCGCTCTCGTTGCCGCCCATCGCGCCTCCGCCGCCGGTGCCACCATCCGCGCCCGAGCCGCCAGCGCTCCCGCCACCCGTTGCGCCGCCGACGCCGTCGCCGCCCGCTCCGGCGCGTCCCGCGCTCGCGCTGCCGGCCGCGGACGTCCCGGCACTGCCGCCGCCACCGCGCCCGGCAGACGTGGACACGCCGGCCATGCCGCCGCGACCACCTCGAGGTGGGGGTGGATCGTCGAAGTAGTTGCCTTTGCTCGAGCACGCCCCAAGAACGAGCACGACTGCCGAAAGACCCAGCCGCCTCCGCTGCTCACCGCACCAGAAGCGAACCCAGGCCATCCGAGAATGATGCCCGCGCACCGGCCCCTTCATCAACCAATCAGGGGTTTTTCCCGGGGACTCGAGCATCGCCGGCGGCCGGTCCGAGCGTGAAGCCGCCGTGCATCGGATAGCCAAGCTGCAAATTGACACCCACCGTGCGACACCACTCTGTCGCACGGAGTGACACTATCGCCCGGATGGCGAGCGTCGAGCCCGGCACCGAGATCGACGGCTTCATCGTCGGCGAGCGTGTGCACGAAGGCGGGATGGGGAGCATCTACCGGGTCACGAAGCCGGGCGTCGCGCTGCCGCTCGTCATGAAGGTGCCGCGCGTCGGCGCGGAGCTCACCGGCGAGAGCCTCCTCGGCTACGAGACGGAGTCGACGATTCTTCCCGTCTTGAGGGGAACGCATGTCCCCACGTTCGTGGCGGCCGGTGATCTCGCGCGGACGCCGTATCTCGTGACGGAATGGATCGAGGGCCGGACGCTCGCGGAGCGGCTCACGGCGGGACCTTTACCCCCAACCGAAGGCGCCAAGATTGGTGCTGCGGTCGCCGATGCGCTCGACAGCGTGCACCAGCAAGAGGTCATTCACCTCGACCTCAAGCCGACCAACGTGATGCTGCGAGCTG
Organism: Polyangiaceae bacterium; assembly: GCA_036274215.1. GTDB lineage: Bacteria > Myxococcota_A > Polyangia > Polyangiales > Polyangiaceae > PMG-095. The sequence goes on from DASUGE010000352.1 coordinate 2,334, forward strand.
ACGGCAGCGCGGTTCTCGTTGATTTCGGCTTGGCGCACCATGCCCGCTATCCCGACCTCCTTGCCGAGGAAACGCGCTTCCGGGCGGGCTCGGCGCCGTACGTTTCGCCCGAGCAGCTGCTCGGCACGCGGGAGGACTCGAGGAGCGATCTTTTCGCGCTCGGCGTCGTGATGTACGAAGCCGTGACGGGCACGTTGCCGTTCGGCGAGCCGGACACCGACGTGCGCAATCGCCTGTGGCTCGAGCCGATGCCGCCGAGCGCGCTCGTGCCCGAGGTGGCGCCCTGGTTTCAAGAGATCATCCTGCGGTGTCTCGAGCCGCGGGCGGACGAGCGGTATCAGTCCGCGGCGCACGTCGCGTTCGACCTGCGCGAGCCCGATCAAGTGGTCCTCACCGCGCGTGCCACCAAGCGGGAGCGCGCCGGCTTGGTCACCCACGCGAAACGCTTCTTCCACGCGCGGGCCGAGCACGGACCGCGCTTGCGCACGCCGGCCGCCTTGCTCCCGAAGTCGCCCATCGTGCTCGTCGCCGTCGACACCGAGCACCTCGACGACCAGCGCCACCCGGCGATCCACCTCGCCATTGCTCAAATCCTCGCACAAAGTGCGGAATTTCGGCTGATCTGCTTGGCCGTGATTGCGCCGCTGGCTTCTGCTCACGAGCACCTGCTAAGGCTCAGGCGCTGGGCCGAGCCGCTCGGGCTGCCGGCGGAGCGGCTCTCACTGCACGCCGTCGAGGGCGATTCACCCGCGGACGTGATCGTCGAGCTCGCGCGTCACAACAACGTCGACTTGATCGTGCTCGGTGCGCCGTCCCAAGGCGGGCGCGCCTGGTCGCTGTCGGTCGCGTCGACGGTTTCGGCAAAGGCACGCTGCAGCGTGCACCTCGTCCGACGACGCTTGCCGTAGCAGACGACGAATATGGCTGAGGCCTAGGGCCAGCGCGAGCAGCAGCAGGCCGGATCTCGTCGAAGCCGTGCCTCGCGGGGTGAGGCTGCAGCCTGCGGCTTGTCCAGGCGCGGCTGGCGACGAGCCACTGTCGGCGCTCGTCATCGCGCCGTGAGGTCCCGTCGCGGACGCCCCGGCGGTGCCGCCGGTTCCGCCCGTGCCCGTCACGAAATCGGTACCGCCGCTCGCCGGGGTTGCGGAGGTGCCCGCCGTCCCGCCGCTCGCGCCGCCGTCGAGCGCTACGCAGCGGAAACCGAGACACTGCTGTCCTTCGGGACACATGTCGTCGGCGTCGTCGGCGATGCCGTTGCAGTCGTCGTCGAGCCCGTTACAGTACTCTTGCCTTGCGATGCCGGGTTGGCAATCCAAAGGCTCGCAGGTTGGGCTCTCTGCGGCGCAGCGACCGACGCCGCAGCGCGGCCGCACGTCCTCGTCGATTCGACCGTCGCAGTCGTCGTCCTGGAGGTTGCAGACTTCTTCGGCCTTCGGGTGGCGGCCGGCCTCGCTCGGGGCGCAGTCACCGGGCTCGTCGGCGTACCCCGCGAGCGGCAAGCAGCCGATCACCGAGTCGCCGGGGCTCGACCCGTAGTACCCGTCGCCGTCCGGATCCGGATACAAGGGCTCCGGGGCGGTGTTCTCGTCGACGAGACCGTTGCAATTGTCGTCCTTGCCGTTGCAGCGCTCTACCGCGCCCGGGTAAACGGACGCGTACGCCTCGTCGCAGTCGTCCGAGGTCGGAGCGTACGCGCGAGGCGGCGCCTGGTCGGCACAGCCGAGCTTCGTCAGCGTGCTCATGCCGCCGTGCATGTCGTTGTCGGCGTCGAAATAGAAGGTCTTTGGCTCGCAACCGAACGCGAACTCGAGCGTACCGGCGCCGGGGGTGTCGCCCGAATTCTGGTTGTTGCCGTTGCCGGCGATGGCATACGCCTCGAGCAACACGGCGCCGGGTTCCGCGGGCGCCGTCCACGTGAAGTCGAACGTCACGCTGCCGTTCTCCGCCTTCTTCGGAGACGCATGCGTGAGCGAGCCGTCAACGAGCGTGAGCCCTTGTCCCGCGCTCGTGCTTAGCGTGCCGAGCTCCGGCGCAGCGACGTAGAGCCCACCAACCTGGATGCTCGGCGCCGTGATGGTGGCCGTGAAGGCCACCGCTTCGCCCGGCAGGATCGGCGAATGATCGGGGGCGAGCACCACGCTCGCCATCCCGTTGCTCCGGTGGCAGCCGCCGCAGCTGGTCGTCTGAATGCCGTTCTTGCGGGCATGCGACGTCCGGGCGCCCGCGAACGTGCAGAGAAACACGAAGAGCGCCGCGCGAACGGGCGCATTGCAGCAAAAGCTCATGATGGGCGGCGCGCCCGGAGCATAGCGGAACCCTGACGCCGCGCCGCCGAGCCCGGTGGGTTCCGGCACACGACGCAGGCGCGCCGGAGTGGAAAATTTCTTCGCTGCCGGTGGCCACGCCTCCACGACCAGTGGTCACCACGCGGCGACCCGCGAGAGGGCGTGCGGGAAACGCGACAATTCGTGGTCGCAGCGCTGGCACGCCGGCTGCACTTGCTGCGCGACGCAATGCCGCAAGCGCCCGGCGCCGTCGCCATCGTTCAAGGTCATCCCCTCGGCCTCGCTCACGCGCACGCCAGCGTGGTCGTCGGGCTCGAGGCACGCGCGATTCAAGTCGAAGTCTGCTCGTCGCGCGGGCCGTCGTTCTTTCAGCTCGTCGGTCTGGCCGAAGCGGCCGTGCGAGAATCGCGCGTGCGCGTCGCGAGCGCTCTCGCAGGGCTCGACGTGCTCCTCGACGAATACGCCATCACCGTGAACCTCGCGCCGGCGGACCTGCGCAAAGCAGGCGCCACGCTCGATCTCGCGATCGCGCTCGGTGTGCTGGCCGCGATCGGTAACCTCAAGACGCGCGCGCTCGACGGCACGCTCGTGCTCGGCGAGCTCGGGCTCGACGGCACGCTGCGCCCCGTTCGAGGTCTCTTGCCGCAGCTCGACGGCGCCCGGCAGCGCGGCATCGCGCGCGCGATCGTTCCGGCCGAAAACGCGCGCGAGGCCGGTATCGCGCGCGGTCTCGACGTCCGGTTGGCTCGGACGCTGGGCGAGGCGGCCGAGCACCTTACCGGCCGGCGCGCGCTGCCCGTCGCGAGTCGGACGCCCTTCGAGCCGAGCCTCACGCCGACGCGTGGCGATCTCGCCGACGTGCGCGGCCAAGGTACCGCGCGGCGAGCCCTCGAAGTGGCTGCTGCCGGCGCGCACAACCTGCTCTTCATCGGACCACCCGGCAGCGGGAAGACGCTGCTCGCGCGCCTGCTGCCCGGTGTTCTGCCCGCGCTCGACTTCGACGAAGCGGTCGAATGCACGTCGATTCACTCGGTCGCCGGGCTGCTCCCGCCCGAGCTCGGCATCGTGACGGAGCGCCCCTTTCGCGCTCCGCATCACTCCGTGAGCGAAGCTGGCCTCGTCGGCGGCGGCGACGTGCCGCGCCCGGGCGAGGTGAGCCTCGCCCACCACGGCGTGCTCTTCTTGGACGAGCTCGCAGAGTTCCGCCGCGCCGCGCTCGAGGCGCTCCGCCAGCCGCTCGAGGACGGCACGGTGTGCATCGCCCGCGCCCGCGCCCGCGCCTGGTTTCCGGCTCGCCCCGTCGTCGTCGGCGCCGTGAACCCCTGCCCGTGCGGGTACTGGTCGCACCCGCGAAGAAAATGCACATGCTCCGAGGAGGCGCGCAAGCGGTATCGCGCGCGGCTCAGCGGGCCGCTCATCGACCGACTGGACATTCACGTGGCGGTGCCACCCGTCGAGGTTTCGGCCCTCACGGGCCCGCGCTGCGGCGAATCCTCGGCCGACGTGCGCGCCCGCGTCGCGAA
>DASUGE010000353.1:0-8366 GCA_036274215.1 Polyangiaceae bacterium
GCTCGAAGAGCTCGGCCACGAGGACGCTCTGCCCCCGCTCCTCGAGCAGCGCCGCACGATCGAGCACCACCGTGAGCTCCACGAGCCGCGCCAGGAGATGACGCGGCAAGGAGAGTCGGCGCATCTTGGCGTGCTCGCGCTCCGCATCGCCGGCATGAAGGCCGAGCTCGGCGCGGGTGGGTGGCGCCAGGCCCCGAGCGCCGAGCACTGAGGAGGCGAGCTCGGCGAACCCCGCCTGGGCGCGCCGCCGATTGATGCCTCGCATCTCTTCGCCGGCATCGACGACCAGGCCTCGCGCCCGAAGGAGCCGCCTCAGCGCAAGCCGCGCCTGACGCCCGCGTAGGTTATCGCCGAGGCTCGCTTCCACGCCCGTCGCTTGCGACGTCAGGTTGGCGAGGCCGAGCACGGCTTTCTTGAGGGTGATTCCGCCGCCGGTACGCGACAGCATGGCGCGCTCGGGTGCCTCGATCTTTTGGAAGCAACACGAGCAGAGCAGCAAATCGCAACGAGCCTCGGCGGCTGCGAGCGCGAGCCGGTCACCCAGGTCTCCGCAGGCGTGGAGGCCGACGGCCAAATCGTCAGGCGCGAGCTCGAGGGTTTTGGGACCCACCTCGCCGGGCGAAAACCGAACGGAAAGCGCACCGACGTTGCGGGCGCGCTCCTCCGTCCGGCGCTGCGCCGTTCGCATCCGCAACGCCTCGCGCTCGATCGCCAGCGTCTCGCGCTGAAAGAGCTCGGCCGACAGGCGCGCGAGGTGGCCGCTGCCCGCGCCGACGTCCACGACGCGCGCTGCCGATGCCGCGAGCGGCGCCGCCACGCCGAGGAGCGCCGCGAGCTGCTCGCGCTTGCGTGCCGGCACGCCGCGCAGCGCCGCAGGCGGCAAGCTCAATTCGGAAACGCGAAGCCGCGGCAGGCCCGTCCCGAGACGAACCCGCTCCGCCAACGTCAAAAGCTCGCGCGGCACGTTCGAAACGTCGTGCAACCCGGCCTCGGGACCGCGCTCCTCGCACGCGCGGAGCTCGCGCTCACCGAGCGAGAGCAGAAACTCCGACCACCCGCGCTCGTTGCACCACGCCGGCGGCTCCCCGTCCGCGACCGGGGCGTGCACGATGTCGAGCACCGGGGTGAGCACGTCGAGTGCTCCCCGAAGGCGTTCGCGAGCGCTCGGCGTGTCGTTCACTGGCGGCGAAACTTACGACGTTGTGCGACGTAAAGCTCGAGTAGGCTCGCAGCCATGGCCATCTGGCACGACACCTTCTCGCTCGATTTCGTGAAGCAGCACAGCCAAAACACGCTGGTCTCGCAGCTGGGCATCGAGTTCGTGGAGGCGGGGGACGACTACCTCACGGCCCGGATGCCCGTCGATGCTCGGACGTGCCAGCCGGCGCGTGTGCTCCACGGCGGCGCCTCCGTCGCGCTCGCGGAGACGCTCGCTTCCTGGGCCGCCACGTTCGTCGTCGACCGGGAGAAGAATTACTGCGTCGGTCTCGAGATCAACGCGAATCACGTGCGCGCGGCGACGAGCGGCTGGGTCGTCGGCACGGCGCGGCCGGTGCATCTGGGCCGCTCGACGCAGGTCTGGGAGGTGCGGATCAGCGACGAGTCGCAGCGCTTGGTCTGCATCTCGCGCGTGACCATGGCCGTGCTGGCGACCGCGAACCGTTACGGTAATCCGACGGCTTGATCGCCGCCCTACTGACAGAGATTCGTGAAAGCGAAGTCGCACGCCTGCTCGCTGCCGGCGTTGACCGCTAGGTCGCAGAGCATTTGAGATTGGGCGTCGAGCGTCGTGCAGCAGGTCTCGAGCTCGGCGCAGGTGTGGCCACCACCGGTGGCGCCTCCGCAGTACACGCCGTACGCGGCGTCGCACGCCTGATCGTTGTCGAAGCCCAGCACCTGATTGCAGGCGTCCAGGTCGTTGCCGGAGAGATCGGCGCAACAGCCCATGAGGTCACCGCAGTCGTGGGTGACGCCGGGGCCCATGCCGCCTTGCGGGGTGTTGTCGGGCATGCCGCCCTCGCCACCCGTCGTCGCGGTACCCGCTGTCGAGCCGCCTTTGCCGGCGCTACCGGAGCCGCCGCCCTTCCCCGCGCTCGAGCCGCCGGTGCCTGCGCCGCTGCTCGTGCCGCCCTTGCCGGCGCTCGACGAGCCGCCCGTGCCGCCGTTGCTGGTCGTGCCGCCGTTGCTCGTCGTTCCGCCCTTGCCCGCTGCGCCGGCTTTCCCGGATGAGCCGCCTTTGCCGGTGGATGAAGAGCCCCCGGCGCCGGCCTTGCCGCCGTTGTCGTCGTCGTCCGAGCCGCAACCGGTGACCAGCGAGCTTGCGCTCACCGCGATGACGACGCCGAGACTGGCCAGATTGAGGATCTTCATGGGGACGGCCTCCAGGAATTGAACATAACGCCCTTAGCTTGGCTCGAACAAGGTCGGTACAATCCCGCGCGGGCCGGGCGAAAAAACGAGCGGCAAAAGATCCCGCCGGAGCAGATTCATCCGCTCGCGACGCGACGCGCAACGCGCTTTCGCGTGAAGACGCTTGACTCGACGACCGCCCAGGCATATTGGTAACCAACCGGTTACCTATATGGCCACACCGAAAGCCGAGCTCGACGTGTTCCGCGTCATTGCCGATCCATCCCGGCGCGCGATCCTCGACCGCCTGCGCGCGGGGCCGGCACCCGTGAACGAGCTGGCGGCGGACTTCTCGCAGAGTCGACCAGCCATTTCCAAGCATCTTCGGGTGCTCAAAGCCTCACGGCTCGTCACGGAGGAGAAAGTCGGGCGCGAGCGCTTCTACACGCTTCGGCCGGCACCCTTGCAGAAGGCGATGGCCTGGCTCGAGGGTTATCGCGCCTTTTGGGGGCGGAATCTCGAATCGCTCAAGCGTTACCTGGAGGATACATGACATCACCGAGCAGCCCAGCCCGTTCGATCGCCGACCTCGCGCAGGGGACGATCCTCGCGCGCATCGACATCGCCGTCCCGCCCGAGCGCGTTTTCCGTGCGCTCACGACCGAAGAGCTGATGAAGTGGTGGGGCTCGGCGGAGCTCTACCGCACGACGGCCTTCAGCATCGAGCTGCGGCCCGGCGGGACCTGGCGTACCGAGGGCATGGGCGCCGATGGAGTTCCTTTTCATGTCGGCGGTCGCGTGCTCGAGGTCGAAGCACCTCGGAAGCTCGTGCAGACGTGGGAGCCCTCGTGGGAGACGGACGCGCCGCCGACGACGATCACGTACCTGCTCGACCCGATCGCGACCGGCACGCGCGTGACGGTGCGGCACACCGGCTTCGGCGCTCGTACCGCCTCGTGCGAAAGCCATGCAAATGGCTGGGAGCGCGTGCTCGGCTGGCTCGCGGGCCATGTCGCTCCCCTGCCCCCCGAGCGACGCTTCTACCTGTGTCGCCTCCTCCCGTCGCGACCGAGCTTCATGCAAGACATGACGGCGGATGAGCGCGCGGTCATGCTCGAGCACGGTGGCTATTGGCGCGGCAAGCTCGCGGAAGGCAGCGTGATCGCCTTCGGGCCCGTCGCGGATCCCGCCGGTGGCTGGGGTGTCGGCATCGTGGCCGTGCGCGACGAGGCCGAGCTCACGAAGTTCCAGAACGAGGACCCGGCGATCAAGTCGAAGATCGGCCTCCGCTACGAAGCGTTGCCGATGTTGACGGCGGTGTACTGACGGGACCTGAGGTAAGCGGGGCACCGCGCGACCGAGCTCGGTAATCTTTTTTCGAGCCCCGCTATCCTTTCGGCGGTACGAGCCGTCTCTCGGGCATGAATCCTCCGCTTTCCGCTCCGGCCGCGGAGCTGCCCCAGGCCGTTCAGACCTCGCTCTTCCGGTTCATGCAAGAGTTCGAGGCCCTCCGGCCGGAGCTCTACCGCTACTGCCGGTACCTCACGCATAGCCCCTGGGACGCCGAGGACCTCGTGCAGGACGCGCTCGGGCGAGCTTTCGTGACGCTCGGGCGCATGGGGACGCCCCCACCGAATCCGCGCGCGTGGCTGTTTCGGGTCGCTTCGAACCTCTGGATCGACCAGAGGCGCAAGAGCCGCGAAGCGAGCGAAGGAGCCCCCGAAGCCGCCGTCGCTCACGAGCCACGCGCTCAGCGCGAAGCGGCGGGGACGCTCATCGCGAAGCTCGCGCCGCGCGAGCGCGTCGCCGTGATCTTGAAGGACGTCTTCGACCTGAGCCTCGAGGAGATCGCCGAGGCGCTCGGCACGACGACCGGAACCGTGAAGGCGACCCTTCACCGCGGGCGCGGGAAGCTCGCCGAGCCCGAGCCCCAAAAGCCCCGCGACGCAGCCGCCGTGCCCGCCGTGCTCGACGCGTTTTGCGCCGCGTTCAACGCGCAGGATCTCGGCCGCCTCACCGCGCTCCTGCTCGATACGGCGAGCGTCGAGGTGGTCGGCACGCACACCGACTTCGGCCCCGAGCAGGCGAGCCGCCACGCGTTCTACGGCATGCTGTACGGCGCCTCGCTGCTCGCCGCCGGCACCGGAGTCGAGCCGCGCTTCGTGCAAGGCGCTCTCGCGCAGGCTCCGCGCTGCGAGCTCCGGGTGCACCGGGGCGAGCCGATCCTCCTCCTCTGGTACGCGCACGAAGACGGCGAGGCAGTCCGCGCGCTCAATCGCGTCGAGGTCGACGGCGACCGCATCGTCTCGCTCAAGAACTACTTCTACACGCCCGAAGCGATTGCGGAGCTCTGCCAGGAGCTCGGCGTGCCATTTCGCGTCAACGGGTACCGCCATTGCCTCTCACCCGGTTGACCGCAAAAGCTTCGAACAACGCGCGAACAAACCATGCCTCTCACGCTTTATTTCCACCCGCTCGCCTCCTACTGCTGGAAGGTCCTCCTCGCGCTCTACGAGTCCGAGACGCCATTTCGGCCGCAGCAGATCGACCTGGCCGATCCCGAAGAGCGCGCCGCGCTCGTGCGCCTCTGGCCCGTCGCGAAGTTTCCCGTGCTCCGCGACACCGCGCGCGACGAGATCGTGCCGGAGTCGACCATCATCATCGAGTACCTGGCGCTTCACTACCCGGGCAAGGCCGAGCTCCTGCCGAAGGACGCGGACCTCGCGCGGGAAGTCCGGCTCCGCGATCGGTTCTACGATCACTACGTGCACGAGCCGATGCAACGGATCGTCGGCGACCGGCTGCGTCCCGCCGACCGGCGTGACCCGTACGGTGTCGAGCAGGCGCACGCCGCGCTCGCGCTCTCGTACTCGATGCTCGAGCAAGAGAAAGCGACGAGCGAATGGGCGACCGGGAGCGCATTCACGCTCGCCGATTGCGCGGCGGCGCCGGCGCTCTACTACGCGAACAAGGTGCATCCGTTCGGCGAGCAGCACCCGCGCGTCGCGGGGTATCTCGAGCGGCTCCTGGCGCGGCCTTCGTTTGCGCGCGTTCTTGCCGAGGCAGAGCCGTACTTCGTGCATTTTCCCGGGTGAATCAGCAGAGTACCGAGTTGCACCAAAACGCCCGTGCCCTAAGCTTCGAAGGCATGCTCGCTTTGCCTTCGTCTCCCCGCTTTCCCCGCCTCGGCTCTCTCCTTTTCGGGGCCTCGCTCGCACTCGGCGGCTGCGCCGGCCGCTCCTCCTCGCACTCGGACGACGGCGGAACCGGAAACACGAGCGGCACGGCTGCCGGTGGCACCACCGGCGGAACGTCCTCGGGCTCGGCCGGCACGAGCGGCACCGGCAAGGGCGGTGGCTCGCTCGGCGGTAGCGGAGGCTCCGGTGCCGGCGGCACCACGGATCCGGGCATCGGCGGCACCGGCATCGGCGGCACCACGGATCCGGGCAAAGGCGGCACCGGCATCGGCGGCACCACGGATCCGGGCAAAGGCGGGACGGCGGGCTGCGCGAACGAGACCTGCCCCTCGATCCCGAACACCTGCAAGAAGATCGTTCAGCACCCGGACGAGTGCTGTCCCGTCTGCCTCGACACGGGCTGTCCGAGCGACTGCGAGGAGCCGGCCTGTAAGGAGGGGCAACACATCGAGACGCTTCCCGGTGATTGCTGTCCGACCTGCGTCGCCGATCCGCCCGACGCGTGCGAAACCGGCCAGGAGATCTACGCCGACCTGAAGACCGCGCTCCTCGAGAAATATGGCTCGAGCAGCTGCAAGAACAGCTCCGAGTGCACGATCGTTTACGAGCTCAACGCGTGTGTGGCGACGTGCGGCGTCGCGCTCCCCACGAGCACGGCCATGAGTTACTCGAGCAATCTGGAAAACTACGCGGCCGGCTGCGAGACGTGCGACCCGCCTCAGGCGCCCCCTTGCCCCGCGTCCGTCGCGGCCTGCGTGAACGGGAAGTGCGTGGCGACGGGTCCATAAGTCCGGCGTTCCGTGGCTCGACGATTCACGGATCGCCACCCGGGCTGCGGGTTGCGCCCCCGCTCGAGGCCTTCTACGCTTCTCACGTGCGTTCGACCCTGCGGCGCCGCCCCGTGACTCGCCTCGCGGTCACGCTCCTGACGGTGCTGCGCGTGCTCGCGCTGATCCTCGGGCTGCAGCTCTCCGGGGCCGCGCACGCGGCGACCGAAGCCGTCGAGCTCATCGCGTCGGCGGACGTGAGGCACGCCGATGCCTGCCCGCCCGACGGGCCCTGCAACGACTGCCCGCCGAGCTGTCCGAATTGCCACTGCTCGAACGCTCCCACTGCCCTCACGCCGGAACCCGTCCGCGCCGAGCTGATCGCGCTCGCGCTCGTCCCGAGCTCGACGCCGCGCGTGAGCGAGCGCACTCCGCCTTCGCCCGAGCTGCCCCTGCCCTTCCGGCCTCCCCGAGCGCTCGTCGCTCACGGGTAAGGGACAAGCTGAGCTTCGCCGCGACGCTGCGCCCTCGCGTCATCTGAACGATCGCGAGCGTGAAGCGGCTCGGCGAGCAACGTTCGCGCGCTCGAGCGGCGCGCGGCGCCTCGGAATTTCAGGCCGGCAGCTGCATGCCGGCGCGGAGGTTTGCCATGTCATGGCGAGGATGGTGGCTGGCCGCTGGCCTTTCAGCGGCAACGGTGCTGAGCGCGCGTCCGACGCGTGCCGAAGCGCTCGACTGCAAGACGATCACGCGAAAAAACCTGGTGGCCTGCGTGCTCGAGGCCAACGCGGCACGGAAAGCCGCGCGCGCCGGAGTCGAGGCCGCGGACGGCCGCATTCAAGCGACGGAGCCCTGGTTTCCGACGAGCCCCTCCCTCGGCTTCGCGGCGTCGCGCCGCACGGCGGGCAACCAGCAAGCGCTCAATTGGAATGCGAGCCTCGGCGTCGAGCTCGAGGTTTCCGGGTCGCGCGGCGCTCGGCGTGACGCGGCGACGGCGGAAAAGCAGGCGGAGGTGCTCGCGGTGACGCGCGTCGAGCGAGCCACCGCGGCCGGCGCCTGGACGGCGTACTTCGAGTCGCTCGCCGCGGCGGAGGAGGTGCGTTTGCTCGTTCGTCTCGAGCACGCGTCCGAGCGTGTTCGAGACGCCGCGCGCGCGTGGGCCGCCAAGGGCAGCATCGCCGGGGTCGAGGCCGATCTCGCCGAGGCCGCGTACCTGCGCGTCGCTCGGCGCCGCATCGAACGGCAACGCGACGAGCAGACGGCGCGCGCCGGGCTCGCCGGACTGCTCGGCTTCGAGCGCACCGACGCCGTCGGCGTGAGCGGCGAGCTCACGCCGCTCGCCGACGCCGAACGCGCCGGCGCGCAGCCGCTCGCCGAGCCTCCCGACGCCGCATTGCTCGAAGCGCGAAGCCGCGCCTTCACGGCCCAAGCGAGCGCCCGGCGCCGGAGTCGCTTCCCGAATCCGACGCTCTCCGCTTTCGTCGCCCGCGACGGCTTCGACGAAAATGTGCTCGGTCTCGGCCTCGCGCTCCCGCTGCCGTTGCCCGAGCCCGTGGGACGCCTGCACACTGGCGAGATCGCCGAAAACGAGGCGCTCGCCCGCCAGGCGAAGCTCCTCGCCACCGACAGCCGGCGCCGCCAGCGCTCGGCATGGCTCGCCGCGCTCGCCGGGTACGGCTCGGCGCGCACCGCGCTCGCGCTCTACACGACCGAGCGCGTCACGCGGGCGGAGGCGACCCTCACGAGCCTCGCGACGGAGGTGGAGGCAGCGCGCATCGGCGTGCGCGACGCCGTCATCGTGCAGGAGCCGCTGCTCGATCTGTTGCTCGCCGCCGTCGAAGCCAAGAAGGCGCTCTGCCTGAGCTCGGTCGAGGTCGACTACGCCGCGGGCGTTCGGCTCGAGGACGGAGGGACGCGATGATTCGCAGCATGCTCGCCGCTCTGCTCGTCGTCTGCGCGTGCGAGCGCTCGACGACTGCCCCGAAGGAGCAGCCGAAGCCGGCGCCATCCGCCTCCGCAGCTCACACCGACGAGGGCGGACACGTGGCCATCC
>DASUGE010000354.1:0-11731 GCA_036274215.1 Polyangiaceae bacterium
TGATCGAGAACCTCCTGAAGATGCTGCGGCGGCTGATCCCGGAGGACATTCGGCTCGTGTGGCGGCCGGGCCAGGGGATACCGCCCGTGGCCGCGGATCCCAGTCAGCTCGAGCAGGTGCTCATGAACCTGTGCGTCAACGCGCGCGACGCGATGCCGGGCGGCGGGGAGCTCGCCATCGAGACCCGCGTCGCGGACGCCGCCGAGCGCGTCGGGACGCCCGGCGAGCCGTTGCCGCCGGAAGGGGAGGTCGTGCTGGTGGTGGCCGATACCGGCTGCGGGATGGATGCAGCGGTGCAGGAGCGCATCTTCGAGCCTTTTTTCTCCACGAAAGGCCCCAGCAAAGGCACGGGGCTCGGCCTCGCGACCGTGTACGCCATCGTGAAGCGCCACGGCGGCCGCATCGAGGTCGCGAGCGAAGTGGAGCGCGGCACCGTCTGCAAAGTGTACTTACCGGCCGCGCCACTCGCGCCAACGCCTGCGGCGGGCTCGAGCGAGCCCCTGCGCGCGAGCGGAGGCCGGGGCGGTGATACCGTGCTGATCGCCGAGGACGAGGAGCTCGTGCGCAACGTGCTGGTACGAATGTTCCAGCGCGCCGGCTACCGCGTGCTCGCAGCAATCAACGGTCGCGATGCCGTAACCTTGCTCGAGCAGCATCGGGACGAGGTGCGCCTCGCCGTGCTCGATGTCGTGATGCCGGAGCTCAGCGGTCCCGAAGCGTACGAGCGACTCGTGGCGCTGCGGCCGGACCTGCCGGCGCTCTTCATCAGCGGCTACGCGGACGACAGTCGCGCCGCGACGCGGATCCCCCCGGGCGTCCGCTTGCTCGAAAAGCCGGTCAGCGCGGACGTGCTGCTCGGCGCGGTCGCAGCGCTACTCGCCGAGCGGAAGCAGAGCCTCTGAGCGGCGACAGAGCCGTGGTTCGCGTGGGGTCCGCTCGGCGCGGCTCTCGCGCAAGCGCTGCGATGACCGGCATCTTGGGCGCAGGATCTGCCGTCGCTTCGCGCGTTCTGGATCGGTAGGCGGCGGAGTTCTGCGAAGGCGCGGCGCGCACGCGCGAGGTACGCGACTTGCTCTCCCTTGGGGAACGAGGTGCCCCATGTCTACCATGCAAGCTGCCGTATTCTTGGAGAAGGGGAAGATCCAACTGCGCGAGGTCCCGAAGCCCGTGCCGGGGCCCGGTCAAGCGCTGATGAAGGTCACGCTCACGACCATCTGCGGGACCGATGTGCACATTCTGAAGGGGGAGTACCCGGTCAAGGCCGGCCTCATCGTGGGGCACGAGCCGGTCGGACGCATCGAAGCGCTCGGCCCGGGTCTCACCGGATTCGAGGTCGGGGACCGCGTGATCGTCGGCGCGATCACGCCGTGCGGTCAGTGTCGTGCGTGCCTCTCCGGTCGCGGCGCTCAATGCAGCCACGGCGGCGACGGCTTCGAGGCGCTCGGGGGCTGGCGTTTCGGCAACACCATCAACGGCTGTCAGGCGGAGTACGTCCTCGTGCCGGACGCGCAGGCGAACCTCGCGAAAATCCCGGACGGTCTCGGCGACGAAGACGTGTTGCTCTGCCCGGACATCATGTCGACCGGCTTCTCCGCCGTCGAGAGTGGACACGTTCGGATCGGTGACTCCGTCGTCGTGTTCGCGCAGGGACCGATTGGTCTCTCGGCGACGGCTGGCGCGCGCCTGGCCGGCGCCACGCTCGTGATCGGCGTCGACAGCGTCCCGCGCCGGCTCGAGCAGGCGAAGCGGATGGGGGCGGAGGTCGTCCTCAACTACAAGGAGCAGGATGTGGTCGCCGAGATCAAGCGGCTCACGGGTGGCGGCGCCGACGTCGCGATCGAAGCGCTCGGAACGCAGCCCACCTTCGAGGCAGCGCTGCGCAGCGTTCGCCCGGGCGGCGTGGTTTCGAGCCTCGGCGTGTATTCCGGGCACCTTGAGGTGCCGCTCGACGCGTTCGCTGCCGGCCTCGGCGACCACACCATCGTGACGACGCTCTGCCCCGGCGGGAAGGACCGCATGCGCCGCCTCATGAGCGTGATCGCCGCGAAGCGCGCGCCGTTCCGCGAGCTCGTGACGCATTCGTTCCCGCTCGGCGAGATCGAAGCTGCGTACGAGCTGTTCTCTCATCAACGCGACGGCGTGATGAAGGTCGCGATTCGACCGTGAACGCGTGCGACGCCGTTGGCGTCAGTGGGCGCGTGGAGACGAGCGTCTTACATCGTCGTACCGTGTGCCGAACACAGATGTTCGCTCGCACAAGCTCACACGTATTTCATATGGGTGGGCTCGCGAGGACGTTCTTATGAACGCTCGCAAAATAAATCCTCCAACATAACACGGCATCGCTAAAGTGTGGAGGGAGGGGGGCGTTCGGAGGCTAGCCCACTCATGTCGACTCGTTTCTGTCACGGGAAACCACAGCCCCTCCGCTCTCGGAGCCCACGACAAGTCCGCCCACACTGGAGACCCCACCGATGAACACGGCGGGGGTCGAAGTGAGAGAGGGAAGCGTTCTCGGGCGATACGAGCTCTTGCTCCGCGTCGCTCAGGGCGGCATGGCCTGCGTTTGGGCCGCGCGCCTGCATGGAACCCGCGGTTTTCGCAAGCTCGTTGCCATCAAGACCATCCTCCCCGGTGTGATGGGCGAGGAGCGCCTCGAGCACATGTTCCTCGAGGAGGCGTCGCTCGCTGCCGGCATCGATCACCCGAACGTGGTCGATACGATCGAGCTCGGCGAGCACGACGGCACGCTCTTCATGGTGCTCGAATGGGTGGACGGCGAGCCGCTCAGCACCGTGCTCGTCGAAGCGCAGCAGCAGGGAGGGATCCCGCTGCCGATCGGCGTGAACCTGATCGCGCAGGCGTGCAAGGGCCTTCATGCGGCGCACGAGCTTGCGGATGCACACGGCGTTCCGCTCGGGCTCGTGCATCGCGACATCTCGCCGCACAACTTGCTCGTCACGTACAACGGCATCGTCAAGGTGCTCGACTTCGGTATCGCGAAGGCGACTCAGAAGGCCTCGAGCTTGACGGAGGCCGGCGAGATCAAGGGCAAGCTCGCGTTCATGGCGCCCGAGCAGGTGCGCGGGCGCGAGGTCGATCGCCGGACGGACGTGTTCGCGCTCGGTACCTTGCTCTACGTCGTCACGACGGGACGCCACCCCTGGAAGGGCGAAAATCCAGGGGAAACGGCGCAGCGGCTCGTCTCGGAACGCCCGGTGAAGCCGCCGTCGGTGCACCGCGAGGGCTACCCCGAAGCGCTCGAAGCGGTCGTGAAGAAGGCGCTCGAGAAGGACCCCGACAAACGGTTCGCGAGCGCGGCCGAAATGCTCTCTGCGCTCGACGACGCCGTGCCGAGCTCCCTCGAAGGCAACGCCGAAGCGCGCGTCTCCGAATACATGCAGAATCTGCTCGGTACGCGGGGTGCCGAGCGCCGCAAGAAGATCCGCCTCGCAGGCGATCTGCTCGATCTGCGCCGCGATCCCGCGCACACCGTGATCACGAGCAGCACGAGCGGCTCGACGAGCGCCGTCGCGTTCGACCGATCGGGTATCTCGCAGGCGCCGGGGCAGACGAGCATCGGCCCCAACCACACGCAAGGTTCGACTGGCGTCGTCGTGGAGCGCCGGCGCCTCGATCGCTTCGTGTGGCTCGGCGCGATCGCGGTTGCCGCCTCCCTGGGCGTGGTCGCCAAGGGCGCGCTCGACCGTCGCCAGCACGACGCGCCGCGCGCGGCCTCGAGCCCGGTTCCTCCGACGCCCGAGCTTCCGGCACCGCCACCCGTGGCGCCGGCGAGCGCGAATGTCGCCGCGGCGGCCGAACCGGCGCCGGCGGAGTCGGCTCGGGAAGACGAGGCCGAGACGAGCCGGGGCTCGCGAACGAAGACGCGCGGGTCCGCTCGCGGCGTCACGCTGCCCGAGGCCAAGCGCGGAGCGGGCGTCGTTGCGGCCCCGCCCCCTTCGGCCGCGCCGATCGCATCGACGCCGCCCGCGCCGAGCCCCGCGTCCGAGAAGAACCCTGCGCCAGGCACGAGTGCCGACGCCTGGAATCCGCAAACGTTCGGCAATCGCTACTGAGGAGAAGTGGGATGGGACAGATGGCTCGACACAAGATGTTCGTCATGGCCGCAAGCCTCGCGAGCCCGTGGCTCGTGGGCATGGTCGCGTGCGACGAAAGCACCGGGGGTATCGTGCTACCGCCGGAGGATGCGGGTGCGGGACGTGGCGGGTCGAGCGGCCTGGCTGGTGCGGCGGGCGCCGAGCTCGCCGGCGAAGCGGGCAAAGAAGATGCGGGTGCCGCTGGGAACGAAGCCGCGCCGAGCGGCGGCAAAGGTGGCTCAGCGACCGGCAGCGGCGGCTCGCCCAGTCACGGCACGGGCGGCTCGAAGAGCGGCACGGGCGGCTCCGGCAACACGACGGGCACGGATCCGGACACCGCCGGCGACTCGGGCAATCCCGTCGAGGGCGCGTCCGGTGCGTCCGAAGGCGGCGCGGCCGGCGCAGGCGGCGTCGAGGAGCCGGGCACCGGCGGCACCGCTGGGGCGGGCGCCGGCGGCTTGGCCGGCACGGGCGGCGCTGGCGGTGTCACGTCGCTTCCGAGCTGCATCTATCACAGCGATCCGGTCGTCGACATCGCGGCGGGCGGTATCGGCGGCGCCGGTGGCACGGCTGGCGGCAGCGGCACGGCGGGCGCCGGTGGCGTCGCTTTCAATCCGCACGGTCTCGCGGTCGTTAACAATGCCTTCCTCGGTCCCTACCTGACCGATCTCGCCGGGTATGCGCTCTACATCTATAGCGCCGATTTCCCGGGCGATTGTGAGCACCCGCCCGTCAGCACCTGCTACGCCGACTGCGCGCAGTCGTGGCCCATCTTCAACGCCAACGAGCGCACGCTGCCGGTCACCCTCGACGACGCGAACTTCGGCACCCTCGATCGCGGCGACGGAACGCACCAGACCACGTACAAAGGTTGGCCGCTCTATTATTACAAGTCGGACACCGTGCCGAACGTCATCAACGGGCAGGGGAAGGGCAAGATCTGGTTCGCGGCCGAGCTGGTCTTGCCGAACCTCCTCATCATGCGCGGTCCGGTGGCGAACGGCGGCGTCAAATACCTCGGCGACGATCGCGGTCTAACGTTGTACTCGTTGCTGGGCGACACGCCGGGCACGGGCAGTACGGCGCCCATCAGTAGCTGCACCGGAACGTGCCTCGACTCCTTCACGCCTTATGGCGCGGGCGACGTCTTCCCGTGCACGAGCCTCGAGCCGCACGACGTGACCGTGTTCTTGCGGAGCGACGGCTCCATACAGGCTGCGTACAAGGGTCTGCCGCTCTACTACAGCCACAGCGACGTGCGTTCGGGCGACGAGCTCGGCGTCGGCGTCCTCGGCGGGGCGCTGGTGGCGCCATGAAGACGCGCTCGCTCGGGTTACGCGTCCGGTGCGTAGGAGCCATCGCCGGTCAGCTGTTGACGGCGGCGCCTGCTTTCGGGGCGCCGACCGCGAGCGAGAAGGCGGCAGCAGAAGCGCTCTTCCACAAAGGCACGGAGCTCATGCAGGCGCAGAGCTACGCGGAGGCTTGCGCCAAGTTCGAGGCGAGCAACGCCATCGAGCCCGGCTTGGGCGTCAAGCTTTGGCTCGCCGACTGCTACGACCGCGTCGGGCGGACGGCGAGCGCCTGGGCCCTCTTCTCCGAGGCTGCGGCGATGGCGCAGAAGACGGGACAGGACGATCGAGCGCGTGCCGCGACGGAGCGCGCGAGCGACCTCAAGACGCGACTCTCGACGCTCGAGCTCGTCCCGCCCTCGCAAGGGTTGCCCGCCGACTACGGTGTGACGCTCGACGGCGGCGCGATTCCCGCGGGCTCCGTCGGCTCGCCGCTTCCGGTGGATCCGGGCGACCACACGATCGTCGTCAGTGCGCCGGGCTACAAGTCCCTCACGCTGAAGAAGGCCGTGCCAGCAGGTCCGGCAAGCATCATGCTCTCCGTCCCGGCACTCGTGCGCGCTCCCGCCGAGCCGGCGACGCCCGCGGCCGGCCCCGGCGCGAAGGGTGACAAGGGTGACGAGCAGGCCTCGTCTCCCGGGCATACCCAGCGCGTGCTTGCGTACAGCATCGGCGGTCTCGGCATCGTGTCGCTCGCGGGCGGAGGGTTTTTGGGGCTGAGAGCACGCGACCTCAACCAGCAATCGCTCGACCACTGCTTGGCGAACGAGCCCAACGCCTGCGATCCGCAAGGTGCGTCGCTCCGCGGCCAGGCACAAAACTACGGAAACGCCGCGACGGCGGCCTTCATTGCCGGCGGCGCGCTCATCACGACGGGCGTCGTCCTCTTGCTCACGGCGCCCTCGTCCCAGCGCGCCGTGCACGTCGGCGGCTGGGTATCTCCCGCGGGACCGGGCGTTTTCGTGAGAGGGAACCTATGAACACTCGCGCGCGTTCGTGGTCGGTCGCGATCGGCACGGCGACGCTCGCTGCCGCCTGCAACCAAATGCTGGGCATCGAGGACGCCAAAGTCGATGGGCGCCTCGGTAGCTTGGGTCAGGGCTCGACCTCTTCGGCCGGCTCCGCGACCGCGGGGATGAGCGGCGGCGGCGGCAGTGCCGGTGCCGTGCAGGGCGGCAGCGCCGGCCTGTCCGGTACGGGAGGTCACGACCACCAGTCGGCCTCCGGCGCGGGCGGAAGCGATGTCGGTAGCGCCGGCAGCGACGACACCCCGGAGCCCGGGCGGGGTGGAACGGGCGGGACCAGCTCGCCCTCGATGGGTGGCACGCATTCGGGCTCGGGGAGCGCGGGCAAGGGCTCGGACGACCACGGTGGCGCGGCCGGCGACGACAACAGCGTGCCTTCCGCCGACCCGTGCGACGACTACTGCGACGAGATGCAGAGCGAATGCACGGGCGAGGCGGAGCAGTACCACGACCGCGCGCAATGCATGACGATTTGCCACTTCTTCCCGCTCGGGGACGAAGACGAAGACGATGACGACAACAGCGTCGCGTGCCGCCTCAAGTACGTGAAGAAGACGCAGTACGGCCTGGGTGCCGAGGTCACGAACTACTGCCGCCAAGCCGGCCCGAGCGGTGACGGCACGTGTGGCACGAGCTGCGAAGCATTCTGTAGCGTGATGATGGAGGTCTGCACCACGACGAGCGCGGGCGCGAACCACTTCGAGAGCACGGCCGCGTGTCTCGAAGCCTGCAACGCCTTGCCCGCGCCGACGGTCCACTACTCGGACATGGATCCGGCCGTGTCGGACGGCAATCACGCTTTGTGCCGCTTGTTCCACGTCAATTCGGCCGCCATGGCCGACGCCGAAGAGCACTGCGAGCACGCGATGGGCATCACGCTGTGCCAGGCGACTCCTTAGGTGCCCATGCAGAACGGCTGTTGGCTCGCTTTCGCTAGCCTGATTCTCGCGTGTAATTCGGCCATCGCTGAGCCCACACCCAAGAGCGGCGACCCTGTCCTGCAGGCGGAGCCCGGCGACTTTTGCGACGCCTTCGCCGTCATCCGCGAGAAATGCGTGCGCTGCCATGGGAGTCCGCCGTCCCATGGCGCGCCCTTTTCGCTCGACAGCTACGACGCTACGCAGGTGCCGTCGCACGACGGCAAGACCATTCGTGCCGATCGCATGGGTCAGGTGATCGCTTCCGGCTTCATGCCACTCACCAGCTTGCGGCTCGACCCGCCCGTGGAGCCGCTCAGCTGCGAAGAGAAAGCGACGATCCTCGAGTGGGTCGGCCGCGGGGCACCGCCGCCGCCTGAAGACGATCCCGGCTGCGACGAGGCACGGCCGTCGCTCCGCGAGTGCGCTCCGGAATCGTAGGCTCGCCCGGCGCCGGGCCTGAGCCAGCGTGGCACGCGGCTCTTCGTAGGCACGACTCTTGTATCGATGGATCCGACGTCCGCGCGCCGCCGAGCCTACTTGGGGCGAGGCAGGTTGCGACGCTCAGGCGCCCGAGAGGAGCCAACGATGTACAGCAAAGCCAAATTGATGGGGCACCCGATCCATCCGATGCTCGTCGGATTTCCCGTGACGTTTTACACGTCGACGCTGATCGCCTTCATCGTCTACGCCGCGTCCCTCGATCGCTGGTGGTTCAAAGCGGGCGGTGTCCTGAACTGGGCGGGCGTAGGCATGGCTGCGCTCGCCGCAGTGCCCGGGCTCGTCGACTGGGCGACGGGC
This sequence comes from Polyangiaceae bacterium, assembly GCA_036274215.1. GTDB lineage: Bacteria > Myxococcota_A > Polyangia > Polyangiales > Polyangiaceae > PMG-095. Next base: position 8,190 of record DASUGE010000354.1, read on the forward strand.
GTACCGCGTCGTAGCGCGGCCAAGCGAACCGGGCTGATTCACATGGCGCTGAACGTCTCCGCTCTGATTGCGTTCCTGATCAACGGCGTGATGATCACCGACCGCTGGAACGAGGCGTTTCCACCGGCCGGGACGGGCATCGTGCTCAGTGCCATCGGCGTGCTGCTCACCTTGCCGGCAGGTTTCCTCGGCTGGAGCATGGTTCAGGACCATCACGTCGGCGTGAATCTCACCAACGCTCAGGAGCGCTTGGAGCCTGGGCACTCGGAGCCGGATCGGATCGGCAGGTCGCAGCCGGCGGAATAGTCAGCGCCTGCGCGCGGGATTCAATCCGCCGCCTGGTATCGAGCTACGAGCTCGGAGAACCATTCGGCAGCAGTGCGTCCCTTCGCGACGCCCACGGGCCAAAAGAACTCGAACTTGGTGCCGGCGGGAAAGTAGGGCGCCAAAAGCGCTTCTGCGCGGGCCTGTTCCTCGGGCAAGAGCTCGTTCGCTGCGGCGCACATGGCGTAAGGGCCGAGCGGAGACTCCGTCAGCTGCGTCGGGCACACGCGGGCACGGCGCAGTGCGTCGAGCGGGACTTTCGGAAGCGTAAGAGCACTCATGGACCCGAGCTAGCTCGACCGTGGCAGTCGACTAGCGCAGCGCCCACCACCCATCAATGGTTGTACAAGTCTCGTCGCTCGGCCTGCCGCTGCTCGCGCATCCACTCGGCGAGCAGTCGAGTGGCCTCGTCCGTGCTGACGCTCAGGCGCTGGCTCACGAAGACCGTGAGGTCGAACGGCAAAGAGGCTTCATCTATCTGTGTTTCGCTATCGGTCGCGCTCGCACTGGGCATGGCCCGACGATCAGCAAGTCGTATGCCCTGGGCGTAACGGCGCCGTCCTCCCGTGGCAGGCTATTGGCGAGGCCCCGGGTCGTTCCGAACCGCGGTCGTGGGCGCCGCACATCGCCCCAGTGAGGCAGGAAACCCGACGTTCGCGGCCCTGGGGGCTCGCGCTTGGTATGAAAAAAACTGCGCGACGGCCGGCAAAACGGCGGGGAATCCATCTAATTTCGCCATGGTAGAATACGCGGTCATGGCTCGCGTCAGGTGGCTTACTTCGCTGGTGGTGGTCGCGCTCGTGGGCTGTGGGAGCAGCGGGAGGGATGACGACGACACGTCGGGCGACGCGGGCGACGCAGGGACCGGCGGCTCCGTCGTGGCCGGCACGGGCGGTAGGACGGGCGGCACCGGCGGCATGGCGCCTGTCGGAGGCAAGGGAGGTGGAAGCCAAGGCGGCGGCGGTACCGGCGGCGCGACGGGCAACGGGGGCAGCGCCGGCACCGCAGGCACGCCATTCGAAGAATGCGGCTCGGTCATCAACTGCTCCGGCGAGCTATGCGTCGACGTCGAAAGCGACGAGTGCTCCGACGGCGGTTGCCTCGAAGATCTGCGGGACGGCTTCGACTTCTACTGCACCGAGGCATGCTCGACGGACGACGATTGCCCTCCTGGCTATCCGTGCACGGAGGTCAACGTCGCGGGCGGCAGTCGGGGCACGTACTGCGCCAAGTACCTGGTCGCGTGTGGCAACGGCACCGTGGACGCGAAGGAAGCTTGCGACGACGGCAATGTGACCAGCGGCGACGGCTGCAGCGCCGACTGCCGCTCCGACGAAACGTGCGGTAACGAGGTCGTCGATCCCGGGGAGGCGTGCGACGACGGCAACACGATGGGGGGCGACGGCTGCAGTGCCGATTGCGCCTCCAACGAGGCTTGCGGCAACCACGTGCTCGATGCCGGCGAGGAGTGCGACGACGGCAACACCACCGGTGAGGACGGCTGCGAGGCCGACTGCACGCTGAGCGGCTGCGGCAATGGCAACCCCACGCCCCCGGAGGCCTGCGACGACGAAAATCCCGGCTGCGACGCAGAGTGCCGCATCGTGCCCGTGGACGGTATCTCGGAGCTCGGTCGCTATCCGGACGATCCGCAGCTCTCGTACTCCTCGATCATCACCGCGGCGGGCGACGACGGGCGCTTGCTCGTGAGCTGGCTCGACCCGCCCTTCGGTGCCGACCATCGCAGCGCACTCGTCTCGAAGGACAGCGGCGCGCATTTCAGCGTGCGGCGCTCGGCTTCGGTGAGCGACTCGGGCTATCACGCCACGCTGCTGCGCGGCCTCACGGGCAACGACGCCGTGCTTTGGGCGGCGACCGGTGACTTGAAGCTCCTGATTCGACGGAGCGCGGATCTAGGGGAGACGTGGGACGACGTCCAGACGGTCAGCGTGCCGACGTTGAGCTACCCGGAGAGTACGGACATGGCCGCGGCGGGCGACGATTGGTACTTGCTCTGGAAGCACTACGTGAGCGCCAGCAAATACTCGACCTTGCTTGCCCACTCTTCCGACGCCGGACAAACCTGGGGCGATCCCGTCACGGTCGTGGAGTCCGCGACCTCGTGCACGTCGCTGAGCGTCACCGCGAGCGCGACGGGTCACGTGCTCGTCACGGCGTGCGGCACCCCGCTCTACAGCGAGGACCAGGGCGCCACGTTCGCGCCCGTCACGACGACGGCGCCGTGGGACATCAACGATTGGTCGGCCAAGCGCCTGATCTCGCTCGGTGGCGGCCATTGGGTCGCGCCCTCCGGCTTCGGCTATTTCGAAAGCGACGACGACTTCCAATCCTGGTCGTTCACGGATCTCGGCGGCGGCTGGTCCGGAGACGGAGTCATGCTTTTGGATTCGACCGGCGCGCTCTGGATCGGCTTCGGCGGTCGCCTGACCGAGGACGGAACGAACCAGGTCATCGTTCAGCGTTCCCTCGACGATGGCGCGACTTGGGATGCTCCGAAGATCCTCGCGGAGCATCCGTACCCGGGCTCCGTGCTCTGGGGCATGACGAGCGGCGAGTCCGGCACCTACGTGTACTGGTCCTTCATCATGTCCGGCGGAACGGAGACCGACGCCGCGCTGCACTACGTGGCGAGCGAGGACGGCACCACGTGGAGCGACCCCGTCATCATGGGAGACCTGACCAACAACTACATCGGTCCCTACTACTCGTTCATCACGGGCGGCGACGGCGCCGTCCACGCGTTCTGGACCGAGCATCCGAAAAACGGCGGCAGCATGCCGCCGCTGCTCATCCGCTACTCGCGCCTCACACCGTGAGCGGTAGCGCTAAAGTCGAGAACGCTACTTGACAGTACGGCTCTCTTGCGGCATGCTGCAGTCGATACCAATGCAAACCCTGACGCATTCCATCAAGCCGATGCTTCGCGGCTGCGAAGCCGGGCGAGATTGCGTCCAACATCTCCCCGCATTGGGCAATCCGGAGCAGGTCACGTAGGGCGTTTTTCTAAAGGTTTTTAGGCCTTCTTGAGAGCCGCCCGGTGTGACCGAGGCGGCTTTCGTCGTTCATGGGCTCGGGGTTTCGCCTCCGGGAAGCGACTGGCGCTGTAAACGCCGGGCCGATTGGCTAGCTGGTTCGACTCCAGACGAGCCCACTCTGCACTAACGGTGTGTCGATAGGGCGAATTCGCTCGGCGCAAG
>DASUGE010000355.1:0-6882 GCA_036274215.1 Polyangiaceae bacterium
CGTTTACGCCGACGGCGAGGCCCCCGTAGCGGCCCTGGTGCTGTCCCCAGATCGTGTTGCCGACGAGCGTCACGCCGCGCACGTCCTCGAGGTAGACGACGAAGCCCGTGTCGGGGTTATAGAGCACGTTGTTCGCGAGCAGGATGTTCTCGCAGTAGTCGGCGGGGCCGTCGCCGAGCTCGTCCGCCCAGTTGCCGAAGAAGAAGGTCGAGGTGCTCGCGATGTCGTGCGCGAAGTTGCCGACGAACTCGCTGTCGTGCACGGCGTAGAGCTCGAGGCCGTCGCTGTGCCCGTTGTCGCACGGGCCGCAGTCGCCGTCGGTGCCGCAGCCCATTAACCGATCGATCTCGTTCCCCTCGAAGCGCAGGCGACTGTTGCCGCCCACGACCACGCCGTCGTCGGCGATGTCGTGCACGCGGTTACCGCTCACGACCACGTCGTCGCCCGAGATCTCCATGCCCGTGCAGGCCCCGCTCGTGTGTTTGCCCTCGCTCATGAGGAAGCCGCCGTCGACGTCGACGCCGCTGAAGTGCGTCGCATCGCCCGCGATGCGCACGACCGTGCCCTGGAAGTCGCCGGCCACGCGCAGCGCGCCGCGACCCTCGAAGTCGTAGCCCGCTCGTTTGAATGCGAGCTCGCCGAACAGGCATTCGCCGGCGGCGTACGCGTCGTCCCAGCCGCTGCTCGTCCCGTGGTCCGCGGCGGTCGCGCGCACGATGCGGATGCGCGCGTCTCCGCTCGGGGCGTCGTCGAAGTCGTGCGCTGGGTACTCGCCACTCGCGACGAAATAAACGTGAGCCCGGGTCAGCATTTTCGGCAGCTCCGGGTAAGCATCCGTCCACGTCGAGCCGTCGCCGCTGCCGCTCGCGTCGGCCCGCACGTAATGGCAGTTGTCGGTGCCGCACACGATAGGCTCCACGTCGCCGCCCGCAGCGCCCGCATCGCCGCTCGGCTCGCGGCCGCTCGTGCCTCCGCGCACGGAGTCCCCCGCTGCTCCCCGTCCGGCCGTGCCTCCCGTGCTCTCTCCACCGTTCCTCGCGCCGCCCGAAGCCGTTCCCGCGCTGCCGCCGCGCGCTCCGGAGCCGCCTGCGCCCGTCGTGCCCGACGCGCTACTCCCGGCGTTGCCGCGGCCCGCGCCCGTCATCGCGCCCGCGCTGCCTTGGCCTGCTCCCGCGCCGCTCGGGCCGCTCGGCGAGTCATCCTTCTTCGAGCTGCAGGCGAGCGCGAAAGTCATCGCGACAGCGGAGCCAACGACGACGGCGCGACGCGCGCACGACCCGGAGCGCATGACCGATGATTCTATCACGCACGGCCCGCGCGCCCGAACGTCGCACAATACGCGCTATGCTGCCGTTGCATGGCGTTTTCGCGAGGGCTCCGCGTATTGCCGCTCGGGCTCCTCGTCGCGTGCTCCTCCACCTCGACCGAGTCCTTACCGCGCGAACCCGCGCACGAGCCGCGCTTCGTCAAAATCACGCTCCACCGCGAGTTTTATTGCGAGGGAGCAAGCTTCGGCGATTTCAACGGTGACGGCGTGAACGACGTGGTCGCCGGTCCCGACTGGTACGAGGGTCCCGGCTACGGCGCGCGCCATGCGCTCTGGCCGCGCACGGCTTTCGATCCGCACGGGTACTCCGACTGCTTCTTCGAGTTCCCCTACGATTTCGACGAAGACGGCTGGCTCGACGTGCTCGTCGTCGGCTTTCCGGGGGTTCCGGGCGCCTGGTACGAGAATCCGCGCGACCCGAGCGCTCCATGGCCGCGCCACGACGTGATCCCGGTACCCATCGACAACGAATCACCGACGTTCAGCGACATCACGGGCGACGGCGTCCCCGAGCTCGTGCACATGACGGGGGGCGTGCTCGGCTACTCGTCCCCCGACGACGGCGCGCGAGAGCCGTGGGTCTTCCACCCGCTCACCGACAACCGGGGCTACGGCGCCTTCACGCACGGCCTCGGCGTCGGCGACCTCGACGGAAACGGCATGACCGACGTGCTCGAAGCGACGGGCTTCTACCTCCAGCAGCCGACGCTCGACGGGGGACCCACGTTCGCTCGGCAAGATCAGCCCTTCGGAGCGGGCGGCGCCCAAATGCACGTGCTCGACGTCAACGCCGACGGTATCCCCGATGTCGTCACGACGCTGGCAGCGCACGGCTACGGCCTCGCGTGGTTCGAGCAACAGCCCAACCCTTCGGGCATGCCGGGCGGACCGGCTTTCGCCGAGCACGTCGTCGTTCCGGACACGACCCCGGACGCCACCTCGACCGTCACTCTGCACGAGCCCCACGCGCTCGCCGTGGCGGACCTCGACGGCGACGGCGTGACGGATCTCGTGAGCGGCGAGCGCTTCTGGGGTCACGTGCCGGCAGGGATGCCGGACTTCGACGAGCCGGCGCGCTTGTATTGGTTTCGTACCGTGCGCGCCGCGGAAGGCGTCACCTTCACGCCCGCGCTCATCGACGACGACGCCGGCGTGGGCACCCAGCTCACCGTCGCTGACGGCAACGGAGACGGCCGCCCCGACATCGTCATTTCGAACAAGAAGGGCGCATTCGTCTTCTTGCAAAGATAGGGCGGCCTTCCGCTGGGTGACGCGTACTTGGCTTGCTGCGTGATGCCGGCTGAAAGGTCGACGGCTGATAGGGCGTGGGGTGCCTCTCGCCGGGGACGTGATTCCGAGGCTTCTCTTTGTGTTGTTTTCGGGGCCCCGGCCCCGAAAACGGTGTTCGTGGATCTCGCCCCGTTCGTCTTTGGGTTGGGGCGCCGACTAACCCTAGTCGCGAGCCGATCGGCACAGCCTGGCACACTGAGTGAAGCCCGGGCCCGTGAGTAAACCCTCAACGGTTCTCGTGGGATCGACCGAGCGCTTCGCGAGCGGCGCACCTGGCACGACACCTGCTTGGGCGTCCGTCGCCCTTAAAGGAGACTGCTCATGACGCGAGTATTGACCGGACTTTCGCTGTGCTGGGTCGGCATCCTGGCGTTGGCATGCTCGAGTAACAACGCCGCGTCGGGGAACCCAGTCCCCCTCGGCGACGTCGGCAGCGGCGCGACGAGCGGCAGCTCGGGCTCGAGCGGCACGGGTGCGACCGGCGCCACGAGCTCGAGCGGCAGCTCCGGGACCACCCCGGGCACGGGTGGAAGCACCGCGAGCGGCGGCGGCTCCGGCCCGCTCATCGACAGCGGCACCGGCGGCTCGAGCGCGCCGCCGTCCGAGCCCGCGGACCCGGACATGGAGGCCCCGGACGGCTCTCCCTCGAAGGGCGACGACTCGGGGTCCGCCGAGGGCAGCGACGGGACGGCAGCGCCCGCGCCGTCCCCCGTGCCCGAGCCAGCGGACGGCTCCGGCGCCGAAGTCGAGCCGGGGACGCTCACCGCCGGCGCTTGGGACGACAACCTCAACTACGGATATTTCAGCGCCTACCGGCAGAGCATGGCCGAAAGCCAGACGAGCGGCCTGCTCCCCATCGGGGAGGAGGAGTTCGACGCCGCGCACGAAGCGTTCGCGCCGGCGCCCGGCAAGAAAGACCGGCTCGACATCGCGCTCGTCATCGACACGACCGGCAGCATGGGCGACGAGATCCAGTACCTGAAGGTCGAATTCATGACCATCGCGAGCACCATCGCGGCGAGCCACCCGAACTCCGAGCAGCGCTGGTCGCTCGTCGTGTATCGCGACTTCGACGACGACTACGTCGTCCGCTCCTTCGACTTCGAGTCGACGCTCACGACCTTCCGCAACAACCTCGGCGCGCAGAGCGCGCAGGGTGGCGGCGATTTTCCGGAGGCCCCGGATCGGGCGCTCTCGGCGCTCACCGAGCTCGGCTGGCGTGACGACGACGCCACGGCGCGCCTCGCCTTCTGGGTCGCCGACGCGCCGAACCACCCCGATCAGGCCGAGAGCATGGCGACCGCGATCCGCGACGTGGCCTCACTCGGCATTCACGTCTACCCCGTCGCCTCGAGCGGCATCGACGAGCTCACCGAGCTCACGATGCGAAGCACGGCGGAGCTCACGGGTGGCCGCTACTTGTTCCTCACGGACGACTCGGGCGTCGGCGGCGCGCACAAAGAGCCCACGATCCCCTGCTACTTCGTGACCAAGCTCGACGCGGCCATCGTGCGCATGGTCGACATCGAGCTCTCCGGCAAATACCGCGAGCCGTCGCCCGAGGAGATCATCCGAACCGGCGGCAACCCGAAGAGCGGCGCCTGCTCCCTCGGCTCGGGCGACAGCGTCTTCGTCTTCTGACGAAAGCCGCAGCGCGCGAATACCCTCGGGCAGAGCGTCGCTATTGGGGGGTCGGTGTGGGGGCATCCCGTGCGGTGCTCTCGCACTGCGGAGATGGCCGGCTAACCGGAGTTCGCCCGCGCCTTCAGCTTCGCGATCCGGAGCGCTGCCGCCACCTGCTGCACGAGCGATTCGTCGTCGCCCTTGTTGACGAACGTCCCGTCGAACCCCGTCTTCTTCGCCGCCCCCGAAATCGTCGGATCCGAAGTGTAAAGGTAAAACGCGGGCCGCTTCGCCGAGCCTGCCACGGCGCGCTGGAAGGATTCGAGCACGTCGCCGCCGCTCATGCCCGGCATGTGCCAGTCGATGATGACGAGGCTCGCCCCCTTGAGGTGCCGCGCCGCTCCGACGGTCTGCGCGGTCGCGACCACGCGATACCCCTCCATCTCGAGGCGCGCCTTGATGCGCTCGAGGATGATCTCGCTGTCGTCGACTACGACGATGACGGGCTGGTCGACCATGCGCCTTCCGCTGCTCTACCGGCTGGACCGAGCAGCACGCTCGCGCCGATTCCACTCTCTGATCTCAAGCTCACAAGATAGCCGATCTCTTTCAATTCGTCCCGGACCGCGCCGAGCCCCACGCCGAAGCCGCCGAGCTCGTCGGCTGCCTTGCGGGTCGAGCGACCCGCCTCGAACGCGGTCTCCAAGTTTCCACCCGCGAACGCGCTCACGTCGAAGCCCGCGCCGTCGTCGTGGACGCGGATCTCGACGCCGTCGCTCGACTCGTGGCAAGAAAGCTCGATGCGTCCTGTCCCGGGTTTCCCGAGCTCGAGCCGGCGCTCCTCGGGCTCGATGCCGTGAGCGATGGCGTTGCGCAAGAGGTGCGCAAGCACGCCCGAGAGCCGCTCGGCGACGCGCGCCGGGACGAGCACCTCGCGGCCCGTCACGACGACCTCCACACGCTTGTGCGCCTTGCCGGCCCAGCGCGCCGCATCGTCTGCGAGCGTCGAGGTGAGCTCCCCGAACGGGCGCGCCGAAATACGTGAGACGAGCCGCCCGAGCTCGTCGTTGCGCGCGCCGTAACGCTTCATGAGCTCCTCGATGTCGCTGCGCGAGACCGTCACTTGCTGGAGCACACGCCGCCCGATCGGCGAGCTCTGGACGAACAGCGCCTCCGCGTCGTCGAGCAACATCGAAAGCTGCCGGTAGCCCGCCTCGAGGCCGTTCCAGACGCTCGTGAGCAAGGCGGAGCCGGGCGGCGCATGGCGCGCTCCGGCGAGCTCGAGCTCGAGCCCGAGCGAGAGCTCCTCCACCGCGCCGAGATCGAACGAGCGCGACTCGGCTCGCAACGTGTGCACGAAGCGGAAGGCCCGCTCCACGCCGTCCTGCGTCAGCGGACCGGAGCTTCCGAGGTCGCGAACGGCGCGACCGAGCCGGTCGCGCGCCGACGAAAGAAACCGCACGAAAACCTGGCCGCCCCCGGCAATCAGGCGGCGCATGGCGCCGAGCTGCTTCTGATGCTCGCGCTCGCGCGTCTCCGCCGTGCGCTCGAGCCGGCGTTGTGAAGTCACGTCCGTCGCGAGCAGCATGATGCGTCCGTCCGTGTCGCCCGCGGCCGCGCGGAACTCGAGCTCGAGGATGCAATCGCCGTTACCGTCGCGGCGCAGGCGCGCTTCCTTGGGCGCGAGCTCCACGAGCTCGTCGAAGCGATCGCGGGCGACGGCACCCGCGACGCCGAGCCACGCGCGGAACGCCTCGCGTTCCACGCCGGGGGCGTGCTCGGCCGGGAACAGGAGGTCCACGATGGAGCTCTTCGCCCCCGCGGCGTCGCCGAACAGCTGCTCGGCGAAGCGCGAGCGCTCGCGCTCGAGTCGCCCGTCGCCGTCGAACACGACGATGGCCTGGCGCATCGTGTCGAGCAGCCCCTGGAGCCGCGTGTTCACGTCGTAAATGCGCTGCTCGCGCTCGCGGATCGTGCGACCCATGTGATTGAACGTGTGGCCGAGGCTCCCGACCTCGTCGAGCCTGAGATTCTCCACCTCGATGAGCTCGCCGCGTGTGAGGCGGCGAGCCGCGCGCTCGAGCGCCGCGAGCGGGGAGATGATCGTACGCCGCACGACGGCGGTGAGAAGCGCGGCGACGAGCGCCGAGAGCGCGCACGCGAGCCAGAAGATGCGCTTCTTCGCCGCGAGGACGGCCGCGCGCTCTTCCGCGAGCGAGACGCGCACGAGCACGGTGCCGAGCGGCTTGCCGACCGGGCTCTTCACCAACCGTGCAATGTCGAGGTAGTCGCGGGTGACCCGGGTGCCGGGCTCGTGGCTCGCCGACGCCAGGGACCCTTTCTCCCGCAGCCGCGCGAGAGGCTCGCGGCCGTCGGGCGGCCATACGGCCGCGTCGACCACGTCGCGGTTCTTCCCGAGCATGGTGAGCGAGGCATGGACCGCCTCGGCGTCGGCGAAATCGAGCGCCGGAGCGATCGAATCGGCCAAGAGCTCGGTAAGCATCGAGCCCGCGAGGCGCTTGGACTCGATGTAATGGCTTTCCTCGCGCCGGGTGAGCTCGAAGGCCACGGCCGCGGAGACGGCCGCGACCAGCGCGAAAATGACTACTGCCATCCGGCTCGCGACCGATACGAACCCCTTC
>DASUGE010000356.1:0-9942 GCA_036274215.1 Polyangiaceae bacterium
TCGACGTCGTCATCTTCGACGAAGCGTCACAGTGCCGGCTCGAGGAAGGGTTACCCGTTCTGTTGCGCGCTAAGCGGGTTGTGATCGCCGGGGATCCTCAGCAGCTTCCTCCGACCAGGTTTTTCGAATCGGGTGTGGAGCAGAGCAAGGACGAGGAAGCCGAGAACGAGCAGGAGCTGTTCGAGGTTCAACAGACGAAGGTCGAAGATCTGCTCGGCGCGGCGCTAAACCTTTCGGTCGAGCAGGCCTACCTGGACGTGCATTACCGCTCCAACAACGCCGACCTGATCCAATTCTCCAACAGGAACTTCTACGAATCCCGGTTGCAGCCGATTCCCGCACACCCGTCCAGCCGCGCCGCGCTCCCGCCGCTTCGTCTCGTCCCCGTGAATGGCGTCTACGAGGAGCGCGCCAACAAGCGCGAGGCCGCGGAAGTCGTCAGCATCGTCAAACGGCTGCTCGACAGCGACAAGCCTCCCTCGATAGGTATTGCGTGCTTCAACCTGAACCAGCGCGACGCCATCATCGAAGCGCTGGATCGCGCCGCTTCGGAAGACACCGTGTTCGGCTCACGGCTTGCGGTAGCCCGAAGCCGCAAAGGAGAGGCTTCATTCGAGGGCCTCTTCGTTCGCAACCTCGAGAGCGTGCAGGGCGACGAGCGCGACCACATCATCATCAGCACGACCTACGGCCCGGATAAGCAAGGCCGCTTCTATCGTCGCTTTGGTCCACTGGGGCAGGCGGGCGGCGGACGACGGCTCAACGTCCTCGTCACCCGTGCCCGCCAAATCGTGCACCTGGTCACATCCATCCCCGCAGCAATGTATCGGTCGTTGCCCGTGCCCCCCGCGGGAACGACGCCGAACGGTGGTTGGCTGCTGTTCTCCTACCTCGCCTATGCCGAAGAACTCGAGCACCTCTATGCGCAGGAGTACGCGCGATTGACTGGCCCTGCGGCTTCGCGCGAGTGTCACGTTCAAGGGACCAAGTCGCCGTCCGTCTTGGCCGAATCCCTCGGTCGGCACCTGGCCGAATGCCACGACACTTCCTCGATCGTTCACTGGGGCAACGATGGCTTCTGCGTCGACGCAGCGATGGTTCATCCCGAGCGGTCGGACGACGTCACGATCGGCGTCTTGTGCGACGGCGCCCGCTTCGATAAAGCCGCCGATCGGGTGCAGTGGGACATCTTCCGTTCCGAAGTTCTGGAATCACAGCGCTGGCGCCTCTTCCGGCTGTGGAGCCCGGAATTCTTCCGGAACCCTGCGGGTGCTGTTGAGGCGCTGAAGGAGGCGGTCGCGACCTGGTTGGCCGAGGAAGCGGCCACCAAGACGGCCACCGCTCCGAAGCAGACGGACGCGCGCCTGCTCAACTAATGCGCGGAGCAGGCGGTGAAGGATGCACCTCCGGTATGCGAGGAACGAACGACCTAAATACGGCGCCCACCATCACTGCAGCGTGCTCGGCCTCCGGTGCGACATGGCCGCCACTACGCGTGTTCGCGCACCTTTTCGGCTACCGATGCTGCGGTAGTATGTGCTCATGCGCAAAGACAATCGTGCATTCCTTCAGGCGGCGTATGCGCAGGCAAATCAGAACTTCCGTAAACTGACGGATATTAGATTCAAGCTGCTGACACTATTACCGCTTGGCACCGGCCTCGTGAAGGTTAGCGGGGTGACGAGGGAGCACCCGAGCTTGGCCCTTCTTGGTGCCGGCGTGACGATTGCTCTTTGGGTTTACGACGAGCGAAACAACCAGCACTACGACGAACTCGTCGGGCAACTAGGGCACTTGGAGCGCCAGCTGGGCTTGCCTGGGGGACCTTTCGACGCCCGACCGCGCGCGTGGTGGCGCCTTGGTCTAGCCGTTGGGGGTCGTGCAGGTCACAGCGCCCGGTCCTCCTCGGATACGTCATCGGACATGGCGCCATTCGTTGAGCACCGCTGGCCGATCATGCTTGTCTATGGGATGTCGCTTGTCATCTGGGTGGGCCAGCTTTTGGCGAGCATCGTCACCACTGAGCTTGGTCAAAATCCATATTTGACCTTGTCCTCTTGGCTGGTTGCCACGTCCATCATCTGGTTTGTTGCCGTGCTCGTGCAATCGAGCCGCGATGTCCAGAAGCGACAGCTCAACGACAGTGTCGTTAGTGCGCATCATGAGCTAAAGCAGGCCCTAGCCACCGCTCGCGAGGTCAACCGTGAGCTCGTGCGTGCTTGCTGCAAGGGGGGGCGATTCTCAGAGAAGCGGCTGCGGCACCATATGGAACTCGCCAGGGGGGCACTCGTAGCCGCCGGGTACGAGACGCCCTTCGACCCCCCTGCGCAGGTCCCGCAGCTGATCTCTGGACTCGCTGCCCAGGTCCTAGCCGCGGCAAGTGACCTGCCACCTCGATGGATCGAGGATGTTACAGGTCGACGCTCGAGCCAGTCGATGTTTCCTGAGCACGTCGAGCCTCCGCGACGGCCTCCCCGGGCGCCATCTCTGCTGCTCGCCTTCGCGTTGCTTGCCTTGGCAAGCTTCTGTCTAGCGCTCGGTATTGTGGGTCCACGCGAGGAAGCACCAGAGGCCAAACCGACCGTGAGCGCTGAAGCCATCGAGTCGCTAACCCATGAGGAGGCGACGGAAGGGGCCGGGGCGCATAGGTGGATCGTCACCGCAGAGCCAGTCCCATCGTTGTCGGTCAAGCGTCACACGGGCACGCTGCCGGTGCGCGAGGCACAACCCCTCGCGTTGTATGTCGCCTGCTTCGGCGGTCTCTGCTCGCTGCTGGGAATGCTCGCTGCCGGGTCGGCAAGTGTCGGCCCCTACGGCTACGTCACCGCGTTGTTCGTGGGGGGAGTCGGCTCGCTAGCACTTGCGCTGGCGTTGCCTGTGCTTCCTGACTGGTTAAATCTGCTGGTCTATGCTCTAGCCGCGAGCGATCCGAGGCGTTGAAAACGCCGTGGGTAGGCATGAAGCCATGAAGCTACGAATCTACCTTGGTCCGCCGACCGGCGGCTCCTGCCCGCGTTCTCCTTCGATCCCCAACACACTTGTTTCCTGGCGCGCCCGGCAGGATTCGAACCTGCGACCTACGGCTCCGGAGGCCGTCGCTCTATCCAGCTGAGCTACGGGCGCTTGTCGATGGGAGGGCTTCTTCGCACGCTCGAACCGCTCCGGCAAGCGCCGCCGCATTGCGCCGTTTTGCGGCTGTTTCGTGGCTCCGCACAGTGGGTGTACTTTCCTCGGTCATGACGAAGGGCTTCGGAAACCGGGGCGCTGACGGCCGGGCCGCGCTGGTCGGGGTCGCCGTGCTCGTCGGGGCGCTGCTCGCGTGCCGGAAGAATGGACCCCAAGGCGGGTCGTGGGGCGCCCCTGACGTGCAGAACGATGCTGGAGCGGACGCGGGCGACGCTGCCGCGGACGGTCAAGCCGTCGGTGACGCGGCGCCGGTCGACGGAGGGAAGGCGTGCACGCTCGGTGGCGCGACACAGACGGTGGGGACACAGGTGTTGATGTTTCGCGAGGCGGGGGATTTCTCGAACCTGCTCGCTGCGGCGGACGCGGGCGCGAATCGGCAGCAACGCACGGAGCAGTTTCGGAACGCGGGCGGCGTCCTCGTTCCGTACGGCTCGCATTGCACGGTGCTCGAGACGATGTCGGCCGTCGTGAAGGTGCAGGTCACGGACGGCTCATGGGTCGGCACGCAGGGGTGGGTGCCGGCCGATTCGGTCGCGATTCAGTAACGCTCAGCGCCGCTTTTTCGAGCCTGACTTCTTCGCGGCGGGCTTTTTCGGCGCCTTCGTCTTCGCCGTAGCCGTTCCTCGCTTCGACGCTGCCTTCTTCGGCGCGGACTTCTTCGCGGCGACCCTTTTTGGGGCAGCCTTCTTCGGCGCAGGCTTCTTCGCTGCGACTTTTTTTGGTGCAGGCTTCTTCGGCGCAGCCTTCTTCGGCGCAGTCTTCTTCGCGGCGACCTTTTTCGGTGCAGCCTGCTTCGGCCCCGCGGGCTGCTTGGCGAGACGCGGCGGGAGCGAGCCCAAGTAGCGCATGCCGCGCGCGATCCACTCTTTCAAGGTCTGATCCTCGAAGTGACCGATCTGGATCTCGACGTACTCGGCCGCGGAACGGCCGTGCGGCGCGAAGGGCGCGGCGCCCGCGGCGATGCACTCGAGGCGGTCGCTCTCCGAGAGGTGGAGCATGAGGGAGTTGCCGAAGACGCTCACGAGCATGTGGCCGTTCAGGAAGCGGCTCGGCATGCCGAACATGCGCCGCGCCTCGATGGGAGGGCCCGGGGCGATGCGCTCGAAATAATCGATGGTCGCGGCCGCCGGCTTCGTCCACTTCATCGTCGCCATCCTCCTAGAGTCGGCCGGAGCCCGGCCCGCTGCAAGCCCCCGCGGCGCGCGCTATGCTCGGCCGCGTGGAAGTCGCGATCATCCCCTGTTTCAAAGATAACTACGCGTACCTGCTCACGACTCCCGGCAGCCGCACGGCCGTCGTCGTTGACGCGAGCGAGACGGGTCCCGTCCTCACGGCGCTCGAGAAAAAGGATCTGACGCTGGGCGCCGTCTTATCGACACACCATCACCCCGATCACGTCGGCGGCAACGCGGATCTCGCCGCGCGCTTTCCCGGCGTCGCGATCTACGGCTCGGCGCACGACCGCGGTCGCATTCCGGGGCAGACGCACTTCGTCGCCGACGGCGACGTGATCGACGTGCATGGCTTCAGCTTTCGCTGTCTGCTCGTGCCCGGGCACACGCTCGGGGCGGTCGCCTACTTCGGTCACGGCGCCGTGTTTACGGGCGACACGCTATTCGCGGCGGGCTGCGGGCGTCTCTTCGAGGGCACCCCGGCGCAGATGTACCACTCGCTCAACGAGGTGCTCGGCGCGCTGCCGCCGGACACGCGCGTCTACTGCGGGCACGAGTACACGGCGAGCAACCTGCGCTTCGCCGCGCACGTCGAGCCGCAGAATCGCGCGGTGACCGAGCGGGCGGAACGCGTGGCGGGGCTGCGCGAAAAGGGCGAGCCGAGCGTGCCCTCCACGCTCTCGGAGGAGCGGGCGACGAACCCGTTCATGCGCTGCGATTCGGCCGAGATCATCGCGCACGTGGCCGAACGGCTGGGCGCGACACGTACGCCGGAGGCCGTGCTCGGTGCCCTTCGTGCCGCCAAAGACTCGTTCTGACGCGCGAGCGACGCGCCGCTCCCTGTGCTTGGGGGCGGCGGCGCTCGCTTGCTCGCGCCGCGAGGATCCACCGAGCGCCCCGGCCGCGCCACCCCCGCGCCCCGCCGTCAGCGCTGCCCCGGAGCGCGTGCCCGCCGAGGAGCTCACGTGGGGCTTTCCCGAGTCGGGTGTGGGACGGATGAGCGTCGTCGTCGTGGTGCCCGAGCACGCGCGCGGCGAGCGTCTGCCGGTGCTGATCGCCATGCACGGTCGTGGCGAAACGCTGAAGGGACCGGAGCGCGGGGCGCGCGGCTGGGTCGACGACTACAAGCTCGGTCGCGCTGCGGAGCGGCTCGCGCACCCGCCGCTCGTGAACGCCGACTTCGAAGGCTTCGTGGAGCCGGCGCGCCTCGCGGCCTTGAATGCGTCGCTCGCGAAGAAGCCGTACGGCGGGTTGATCGTCGCGTGTCCGTACGTGCCCGACATGCTCGGCGGTGACGACCCGTTTGCCGTCGCGCCACCGCTCGCGCATTTCCTCGTCGACGTGCTGCTGCCGCGCCTCTACGCCGAGACTCCAGCGCTCGGAACGCCCGCCTCGACCGGTATCGACGGCGTGAGTCTGGGCGGACGCGCGGCGGTCAGCGTCGGGCTGCTTCGCCCGGAAAGCTTCGGTGCGGTCGCGAGCCTGCAAGCCGCGCTCGATCCCGAGAATGCGAAGGCCGTCGCCGAGCGCACGCACCAAGCACGCCTCAAGAACCCCGGGCTACGCCTGCGCCTCCTCACGAGCAGCGGCGATTACTATCTCAAAACGCTCGGCACCATCCATTCGGCGCTCAACTACGCGAAGGTCGCGCACGACTACCTCGTCGTCACGGGGCCGCACGACTACGCCTTCAACCGAGGCCCCGGGGCCCTCGAAATGCTCGCCTATCACGACCGCGTTCTTCGCGGCGCCGACCCGCCGTAATCGACGCGTTCCGCGCGGCCGCTCCACGCCGCTTCGCGACTTAAAGGGCCGCCAGGTTCTCCGCGAGGATGCGGAGCGTTCTTCCCGTTGGCCGCGTGAACCGGACCCCGACCCGCGAGAGCCCGTCCTCGGCCAGCGCGGTCCACGCCACTTCGCCGTGGAGGGTGAGCCGATCCCAGAGCCCCGGCAGGTCGAGCTCCATGCGTAGCCGTTGCCCCGCCTCGAAGGCCTCGGCAATCTCGAAGCAAGTCCCGCCCAGACCGAGGTTCACGGCGGTCGCCGTCTGGTCATAAGTGGCACCGAGGGGCGACACGGAGAGCGCGATTCGAACCGGCACACGCGCGTACGCACGGAAGTGATCGAGGCGGGCCGCGGTCATGCGCTGATTTTGATGGTAGCGGAACTTCCGCCCGCGAAATCCCGAAAAAACGGGAACGCTGCTCGATCCTAGGCTGTGGGACCGGGGTTCCGCTAGGATGATACTCCCCAAGATGGCTCAGGAAACCCGAAAAGATCCGCGTGCCAAGGTGCTGACCGTCACGGTTCGCTACAAGAGCGCGACCCTCGACGAGTTCATCGAGCATCACTCGCACGACGTGAGTCGCGGCGGCATGTTCATCAAGACGGTGTCGCCCTTTCCCCCGGGCACGCTGCTCAAGATCGAGGTGCGGATCGCTGGTGACCAGCGTGTGATGCAAGGGGTCGGGCGGGTCGTCTGGAAGCGTGAGTCGGGCGAGGCGCACGACGGGGCTCCCGCGGGTATGGGCGTGAAGTTCATCAAGATCGACGACGCCTCGCGGGCCGTCATCGACCAGCTCGTCGCGAAGAGCGGCGGAGCGGTCAGTGCTTTCGACAAAGGTTCCGAAGGGTCCGGTGCCGCTGCAGCGGGAGCCGGCGCCGATCCGGCCGCAAAACCGGCGACGCGCAAGGCCACCATGATCGGTCTCGGCGCCATGTCCGATGCGCCTCCCAAGGACGACACCAAGAAGGAAGAGGAGGCCGCTCCCGCATTCTTCCCCGCGAGCGATGGCGCGATCGAGCAACCGGCGCCCGAGGATCGCACCGTCATGAAGCAGGCGGCCGAGCTCCTGCAGGACGCGCTCCGCGAGGCCGGTGGATCGCTCGACGAAGTCGGAACGCCCGGTGCGTCGTCGCACCCGCCGCCGCCCGTTTACGAGCCGCCGCGTCCGAGCAAGAGCCAAGAGCCGCCCGCGGAGAAGGCGAGCGAAGCGAAGAGCGAGGCGAAGCCCGCCGTGAGCGAGAAGCCGCCCGCGAGCGCGAAGTCCGAGACGACGGAGAAGCCACCCGCCAGCGCCAAGACGCCGGCGAGCAGCAAGCCCGCGTCGAAGTCCGAAGGTAAAGCCGCCTCGTCGCCACGTGCGACGTCGCAGCGGCCGCCCGCGAGCTCGGCGTCGCGTCGTGCGCCCGTTGCCGCAGCGCAACCCGAGCCCGAAAGCAGCGGCAGCGGGCGCGTGATGGTGATCCTGCTCGCGCTCGTCGCCGTGATTGGTGGCGTGATCATGTTGACGCGCAAGGGCGAAGAGCCGGCACCGCCGCCGCCGACCGAGACGAAGGTCGAGACGCCGCCGGCTCCGCCACCCGCGGAGACCGTCGCGCCGCAGCCCGCCGAGCCGACGCCGCCGCCTGTGGCGCTCTCGGCGCTGCCTGCTGACAGTGCCGCGCCCGCCCCTGCGGCTCCCGTCGAGTCGGCCGCGCCCGTCGAAGCAAAGAAGCCGAAGCCCGCGGTCGCACCAAAGCCCGTGGCCGCGCCCAAGCCGGCCGCTGCGCCCGTTGCACCCGCCATTCCGGTCGCTCCCACCGCTGCGGAGCCGAAGGCCCCCGCCGAGCCCGCGCCCGCCGCCCCGGCACCCGCACCGGAGCCGAAGCCCGCCGCCGCCCCGACGGCTCCGGCAACACCGCCGGCCGCCGAAGCGAAGCCGCCGGTCGAGCCCAAGCCCGCTCCGGCGCCCAAGCCCGCCCCGGCCCCCAAGAAACCGGCGAGCGACAACCCGTTCTGAGCTCGTACGTGCGAGCTCGCTCCGCCCGTGGAACGTTCGTCCCGTGGACTTTGAGCTGCCCCCCGATCCGCGCATCGGGACGCTGTTAGCGGAACGCTACCGGATCGACTCGCTGCTCGGCGAGGGCGCGATGGGGAAGGTGTACGCCGCCGAGCACGTGATGATGCACAAGCGGCTCGCCGTGAAGGTGCTGCATCGCGAGCTCACCGTCGTGCCGGAGCTCGTCGCGCGCTTCGAGCGCGAAGCGATGGCGGCCGCGAACATCGATCACCCGAACATCGCCGGCGCCACCGACTTCGGTAAGCTCGAGGACGAGTCGGTTTTCATCGCGCTCGAGCTCGTCGAGGGCGTTTGCCTGAGGGACGCGATCGCCAAGGGGCCGATCCCGCTGCGGCGCGCGCTGCACATCACGCGGCAGATCGCGGCCGCGCTCGGTGCGGCCCACGCGCTCTCGATCATCCACCGCGATCTGAAGCCCGAGAACGTGATGCTCGTGGAGCGCAACGGCGATCCCGACTTCGTGAAGGTGCTCGACTTCGGCGTCGCCAAGGTGCCAATAGGCGATCCGAGCGGCGGCCCCGGCGCGATCACCCGCGTCGGCACCGTGTTCGGAACGCCCGAGTACATTCCGCCCGAGCAGGCCCTCGGGCAGCCGTCGGACGGGCGCGCCGATCTGTATTCGCTCGGCGTGATGCTGTTCGAGATGCTGACGGGTGTGCGTCCCTTCACCTCGACCTCGAAGGTGAACCTCGTGGGCATGCACCTGAGCGAACCCGTGCCGAAGATCCGTGAGCGCGCGCCGGGGCTCGACGTGCCGGAGGGCGTCGAGAATCTGGTCGCGCGCTTGCTCAAGAAGTCGGCGTCCGAGCGTCCCGCGCACGCGAGCGAGGTCGTAAAGACGCTCGACGCGCTGCTCTCGAAGCGGTTGTTTCCGCCGTACGAGCGCTCGTTCGGCGCGCGCCTGAGCCGTGTGGCCAGCGAGCGGTGGGCCGACGCGCGGGCGTTTTTTCGGCCCTTGCTCGCGCGTCTCGTGCCGCAGGCGCGAGCCACGTTCGAGCGCCTCGTCGCGTGGCTCGACGCGCGGCGGGCCATGCTGCCGAAGCCGGCGGCGGTGCGGCTCGCGAAGGTGCCGTCGCGTGCGATCGCTGGCGCGGTGGTCGGGTTCGCCGGCGTCGTGGTGCTTCTCGCGCTGATCGGCGTCGTGGGAGCGATCGTCGGGTCGGTGGCGCCGCGACCACCGCTTGGCGCCGTGCCCGCCGCGTCCGGCGAGGCTTCCGCGCCCGGACCCTCCGCGGCGCCGTCGGCCTCGAGTGCCGTGGCCCTTCCGGCGCCCAGCGGTGCACTGTCGCGAGACCCCGCGCTCGAGGGGCTGCTCGTCAAGGCGAACGAGCGCGCCAACGCCAAGGACTTCGCCGGATCCGTCGCCGCGGCATCGCAGGCCCTCGCCCTCGATCCCACGGCAGCGAGCGATCCCCGCCTCGCGAGCGCGCTCTTTCAGGCGGCGCAGGACAAGAAGTCGCCCGATGCCGCGTTCAAGCTGCTCGAGGGTCCGATGGGCGAGCGCGGTGCCGGCATCATCCACGATCTGGCTGTGTTTGCGCCCAAGGAGAGCCCGGCCCAGACCCGCGCCGAGAACTGGCTCGGGTCGCCGCGCTTCACCGCCGTGGCGCCGCCTGCGTTGCGCCTCGCGGTCGCCATGCGTCGCGCCCGCAGCTGCGACGAGGTCCGCGCGCTCTTGCCCGAGGTGAAGCTCGGCGGCGACAAGCAGAGCCTGCCGTACCTGAAGTTCTTCAAAGAGCACC
>DASUGE010000357.1:0-14919 GCA_036274215.1 Polyangiaceae bacterium
TATTTTTAGTATTTTTATTGGTCCCGAATGCCCCGTGTCGCCTCGATGAGGTGAAACACCCCAGGCATGAGCGGCCATGAGAAGTAAGCGTGAGGTCGCTCGGGCGGGAAGAACCCTTCCGTCATGTGATCGAGCAGCTCCGCAGCCTCGCCGATGGGCTCTGAAGCGTCCATGAGTGAAGGGTAAAAGCGGCGAACAATCGCGGCGTCGTCGAGGCGGACATCGGTTAACACCATCGGATCCAGCTCGGGCGCGACCAAGCCGGAGAGGCGATCATGGAAACTCGCCCAGGATCGCCCCTCGATCGCGCGCGCGATGGCCGTCCGGATCCGCACGAGCCGCGGGTCGTCCGGTGCGCCGGCACCCGTGAGGACGCGCAGCTGCCCAAGCACATTTGAAAACAAAATCGCCACGTCCCCCTCTTGCTCGACCAGGCGCGGAAGACGCTCGGGGTCGTCGAGAAGGTGGTCCTCGGTGAGGAACCTCACGCTCGGGCGCGTCTCGAGCGGCGCGCGCGCGAGGCGCCGGCGGAAAACGACGTGAGCGATCGGATCGGGCTCGAGCCCGATGACCTCGGTGAAGCGCTCGAAGAACAGAGGCTGAGTGCACCAGCCGCCGCTCGGTCCGACGATGACGAGACGCTTCTCGGGCGGCTCCCAGCCGTAGAGCCACTCCGCGAGCGCGAAGCGAAACGGTTGCCAGAGCGACTCGGCGTAGCGGAACCCGCGCAGGTGGTAGCGCAAGCCGCCGGCGTCGTTGAGCCAGGACGGGATGAGAGAGCCCTCCGTCTAGGGACGCTCGGGCTCGTCGGAGACCGCGTCGACGCTCACCCAGTTTCCGTCGAGCAGACGCTCGTGCGGAGTGAAGCGCGCCTTGTAGCGCATGCGCTCGCAGTCACCGATGTAGAGGCCGAGGTAGAGGTACTTGAGTCCCCAACGACCGCACAGCTCGACCTGCTTCAAGATCGAGTACGTGCCGAGGCCGAGCGCCTCGTAATCGGGATCGTAAAAGCAATACACGGCCGAGAGCGCGTTCACGCTCCGATCGGCGA
Organism: Polyangiaceae bacterium; assembly: GCA_036274215.1. Taxonomy (GTDB): domain Bacteria; phylum Myxococcota_A; class Polyangia; order Polyangiales; family Polyangiaceae; genus PMG-095. The sequence goes on from DASUGE010000357.1 coordinate 1,052, forward strand.
GCGCGACGGCGACCAAGCGCCCGTTGACCTCGTAGCGGATCTCGAAGCTGTCGCAGCAGGTCATCACCAAGAACTGGCGGTACCCCGCGAGATCGATCTCGCCGTCGCCGAGACCGCGCAGCCGCTTGTGACGGTTGTACAAGTCGACGCGCTGCTCATCGAGCGCGGGAGGCCCGATCTCCAGGCTGATCCGCGCGTCGCCGCGCGCCAGCGTGCGACGTTGCGAGCGATTGGGGCGGTAGGTCGTGACGTCGAGCCGGATCGGCTCGCAGGCGCGGCACGAAGGACACGCCGTGCGGTAGAGGAACATGCCCTGCCGGCGATCGCCCGCAACGAGCCGCTCGTCGAGCTCCGGTCCGGTGAGCCTGCGTGATGGAACACGCAAGGGCAGCACCGCAACGCGCCCCGATACGTACGGGCAGTCGTGCGGCTCGTCGTACACGACGATTTCGGGCGGCGTACCCGGAATGATGCGTGGCGGAACGACCGGCGTGGAGCGCGTCATCGCGGCCCCTCGAAGACGAACGGCTCCGGCAAGAGCGCGAGCAGCGTCGTGCTGCGCGAGCCGCTCGGTCCGGCGACGAAGACTTCCGCTTTCGGTCCGTGCTCGACGAGCACCTGCCGGCACATGCCGCACGGCATGCTGAGCTCGGGCCCCTCGGCGTAGACGGCGACCCGCGTGATGCCGCGATCGCCCGCTGCGATCATGCCGAAGACGGCGACGCGCTCCGCACAAACGGTCGCACCGTAGGAAGCGTTCTCCACGTTGGCGCCCTGATACACGTTCCCGCTCGCGGTCTCGATCGCCGCGCCGACGCGAAAGCCCGAGTACGGCGCGTACGCACGCTCGCGAACGGCGCGCGCGGCATCGATCAGGCGCAGGGCACCCGCGTCGAGCTCAGCCAAACGCGAGCTCCTCTCCGAGCCGGGGATCGTCGGCCTCTGTCATGGTCGGGGAATGGGCGGAACGGCAGGCTCGCGCGGCCCGCGAGCGGACTCCTTCAGTTCACCTTGACGTGATCGAAGGACAGGAGCAATGGCGTAAACGGCACGCCCCGCAGCGAATAAAGCCCTCAAAAATGCCACGCTTTTCGCGCGATCCCGGACGCCGCAGGGCGGCGAGCCATGGCCGGCTGCGTCGAGCCCGGCCCTCATGCTATAGACGCCTCCCCTTTGGCCGGCCCTCACGAATCGAGGGCTTTTGGAGCCCTCATGGCAAGCAAGTTCGCGCAGTTCCTCAACGATAACAAGATCGACCCGCGGCGACTCACGGTCGTCTCCAAGCGCATCGAGCGCCTGCAGCCGGAAGATCGGAAGCTCAAGTTCGAAAAGTCGCGCTCCAAGAAGGGTGACGCCCCGGCCGCAGCAGCCGCCGAGGGCGAGAAGAAGGCCCCCGCGAAACCCCGCTCCGGACGTCCAGTGACCCCCCGACTCGTGGCAGCGGCCACGGAGGGCAAGCCGGTGGCCGGCGCCGCGAAGACCAGGCTTCTCCGTGCGGTGAACCGCATTCTCGAGCAGAAGAAGAAGCCGGCGGTCGACCTCCGCTCGGTTTTTTAGAGCAAAGCCTGCCCGGGGCATGAATGCGCCCGGGGCACCCTGCACCTAACGTGTCGGGTGAAGCTAATGGCCGCTCCCGACCTCCATAGTCCCGCTCGCGCCGAGTGGGTACACGGGAGCGGACCGACACGCGACTCGGGGGTCCCGCCGGAGCCGGTGTCGGGGCGCGTCGCCCGCGGAGGAGGTAACCTGACTGTGGTGAGCGACGCCTCGGATTTGGTGGCGCGGTGTCGGGCGGGGGACGCTGCAGCGTTCCGACAGCTCTTCAGGGAGCATCGGGTGCAGGTCACTCGCCTCGTCCATCGCATGACGGGCGGCAGCGCCGACCTCGAGGATCTCGTGCAGGAGGTCTTCGTTCAGGTGCACAAGAGCCTCGGCGGGTTCAGGCGCGAGGCGCAGCTCGGCACCTGGATCTATCGCATCGCGGTCAACGTCGTGCTCATGCACCGTCGTGCGCAAAAGAGCCGGCCGTACTGGTTGCCGTCGCTCACGGACGCCAGCGTCGCCGACGACGGCGAGCAGCCGGACGAGCATCTCGCCCGAAGCCGCCGTGTCGCCGCGCTCTACCGCTTGCTCGAGCGCATGAGCGAGAAGAAGCGAACCGTTTACGTGCTTCACGAGCTCGAGGGCATGACGCCCGCCGAGATTGCCAAGGTCGTCGGCGCCCCGGTGCTCACGGTACGCACTCGGCTGTTCTACGCGCGTCGCACCCTGTTGGCAGAGTTGACGGCAGAGCCGGCGCTCGCTGCGTTGGTCGAGAGCTTGGGGCCGCTCTCGGATCCAGCACCGGCGGCCGAGCCACACAAGGAGCCGGCATGAGCCCCGAACGAATCGAGCGCGCCCTCCGCGAGGTCACGCGCGAAGCACGCATCGAACCCGCACCCGAGCTCGACTGGGATGCGCTCGAAGAGCGGCTACCGATGACGCGCGTGAAGACGCTTCCGCCGCGCCCGCGCAGCTACGGTCCACTCCTGCTCGCTGCGGCGCTGAGCGTGACGGCCGTGGCGCTCCTCGTGAGCTTCCTGCGCGAGCCGGCCGACGGCCGGAGCGTGGCCGGAACGACGGCCGCAGAGCCCGCGGCGCGCCCGTCCCTCTCGACGGAGATCGACGGCAGCACGCTCGCGCCGGGCGCACGCGTCACGGCCGGCGAGGTCGCACGGACCGTGGTGCACCGCGGCCACGCCACCTGGACGCTCGCGCCGAAGAGTACCGGCGTGCTCGTCACGCAGGGCGACGTGCTCGTGATTCGCCTCGAGGTCGGCAGCGTGACGTCGCGCGTCGTGAAGAGCTCGCGCGTCGAGACCTTCGCCGTCGAAGCGGCCGACGTGCGCGTCGCGGCACACGGCACCGAATTCGTGGTCACGCTGACGGCCGACGGTGTCTCCGTGAACGTCACCGAAGGCTCGGTGCTCGTCGGGCCGCGCGATCAGCCCGGCGTCGGCCAGCTGCTCCTGAGCCCGTCCGAAAAGCAGTTCACGCGCGCGGGCGCACCCGTCGAAGCCGACGAGAGCGCCGGGCTCGACGCGCTGCGGCCAGGACGTCCGCGCACGGGTGCAGCTCCGAGCCTCGAATCGCCCGCAGAGCGGAGCGTAGGAGCCGCGATCTCCGGAACGACGCCGGGCTCGGGCAGCGTCGCCGCCGTGCCGCAGCCGAAAACACCTGCTGAAACCAGCGCCCTAGCGGAGCCCGCGGCCGCAGCAAGCAACGAGCCTACCGGCCCCGAGCAAGCGACGCCCGCCGGCATCGAGAGCGCCACGGCCGACGTCATCAAGCTCGCGGCCACGTGCTTCAAGCAACGCACCGCGACGAGCGACGGCGTGCGCGTCACCGCCCAAACCACCATCACCTTCCGCACGCTCGCCGACGGCGGCGTCAGAAGCGTCGACTTCGAGCCGCCGCTCTCACCTTGGGTGCAAGCCTGCGTGAAGATCGGCATGGGCAACATCCACACCGAATCGACGCGCTACGGCTTCCAGGTCTCGCGCACCGTCAACTTCGAGCGCTAGTGCCGTGTCTCAGAAATTGCGATTGCAATTTCTGGGAGCTGCTGCGCAACGCTCGCACTAGCTTGTCGCGGGGGCCCAGCCGCCGAAGGCTGGGCTATTCGTCGCGGCGCAGGACGACGGCGTGCGAGGCGTCGATCATCCAGCGCACGCTGCGCTCGTCGTCGATGCGAAGGTGGAGAGGATCGGATTTGCCGTCGGGGCGCTGGACCGCGAGGCGCACGTCGCTCGCGTGGACGCCCGTCACTTTGTAGGGCGCGCTGCGCGGCTCTTCGGCGGGGATCGTGACGGTGACTTTCGCGCCCGTGAACTCGAAGGACACGCCTTTGGCCCAACCGGTCGCTCGCGAGAGCTCACGCTGCTCGAAAGCCTCCACCGAATCGCCGAGCCAGCGTCCTTCGAGCTGGCGCTGAACCGGGTTCCCACAGGCGACGAGCCCGGGGAGGGAGAGCAGCGCGAGCCCCCAGCGGACGCGGTGCGAGCCAGTCGGAGTACCCCCGGAGCGCGCCTGCGCGCGGTGCTTTCTCGAGGAAAACGGCATGGATCGAATGGTAAGATAGATACCTACATCTAACCACATTTGTGCAAGCCGCCCGATTCAGCGACAGCACCTTACACCTGTACTGTAATCAAAATACTCGACGGGGTGCTCGGTAACGCGGGCCTCGCAGCCGTTCGTCGTGGCGCGCGCGTAGAAGCCGCCGAGGAACGCGCCGCCTGGCTCGTCCACCCACTCGTCGAGGTTGCCGACCATGTCGAACACGGCGTCCGGGCCCCATTGGCTTCGGCAGCGTGCCGTCTCGCCCGTGCGCCGCAGGAGCGGACCGCTCGCATCGGCCACGAGATTGAGGCGTGGATCCAGGTGATTCTTGGAGGCGTCGTTCCAGAGCACGCGGCCGGGATGCGTGTCGCGGTAGACGTTGCAGGCGCCGGCCTCGTAGGCGTCGCCGTACGGGAACCGGTGGTTCTGCTCGCCGCGGCACGCCGTGACCCACTCGGTCGCCGAGCAGAGACGCTTGGCCGCTTGCTCGCAGGCTGCCCGCGCCAGGAGACCGCTGACGTAGCCGTTCGGAATCGCCGAAGGTAGCGCGACGGCTTTCGGCTCGAAGCTCTCCTCGAGCTCCCACACGGGGGGGCGCGGCAGCGCGGGAGCTCCGGGTACGGGCGCCGTTCCCGTGAACGCTTCGAGCGCGCGCTTCGCCTCGCTCTTTCGCGGTGAAAAGTACGGCGAGAGCGGGCGCCCGAGGCGAGCATCGACGAGCGAGGCCTCGTAGCGATCGATGCAGAAGCGACCGGCAACGTCGACCATGTCGGGCGGGCAACGCCCCGAAGGAGTCGGCGGAAGCAACGCGGGCGGACGCTCGCCTTCGAGCGCGTGGTCGCCGCCGTCCGGCAGGTAGAGGAGCGCGGGGGGAACCGGCGTGGGCAGCGGAGCGGCGGAGAGAAGCCCGGGCGTTCCGGCGCGATCACCCTCGCTGCGCTCGCGGCACGCAAGCGCCGCCAAGCTTCCGAAGAGGAGCGCCGCAACGCGGGCGCGCCGTGTCACTTGCCGCGGTAGACGATGAGGCCGTGGCTGAGATCGTATGGGGAGACGGCCACCCGCACTCGATCGCCCGGGAGCACTCGAATGTGGTGACGGCGCATGCGTCCCGAGAGCTGAGCGCGCACGATGGCGCCGCCCTGGTCGACCTTGATGTTGTACTGGCCGCCGCCGAGGGCGTCTTGGATGACGCCTTCCATTTCGAGCAGATCGCCCTTGCTCATGTGTTAAACGCTGAACCTTGACTGAGGCATACGAATTGCCGGCGGAAGAATACATATCCCTGCGGGCCGGGCAAGGCGCCCGCCTCCGAATTCGAGCGCTCCTCGCCTGGATGTTCGTCCTTTTTCCAGCGACGCGCGCCGCCGGCGCCGAGCTTTGCCTTGGTTCGGGGTCCGGCGCTTGGGCCGATGCGGGGCTCGGCGCCATTCGCGGGATCACGATTGGCCCGATCGAAAGCGGCCTTCACCCGGGAAAAGGCTACGGGGGCAGCGCCTACCAGCGCACGCTCTCCGAGGTGCGCGCGCTCGGCGGGGGCTGGGTGAGCCTGACACCGTTCGGCCGCGTGGCGGATCTTTCACCCACCGGGGTATCCCTGACGTTCGAGCAGCCTTTCGAGGAGAACCGCGTCGCCGTGGGTCGCGCGATCGATCAGGCGCACGCGGCGGGGCTAAGGGTCTTGCTGGTGCCGCACTTGTGGGTCGAGAGCGGCGGCTGGCGCGGCGAGCTCGACCCGGGGAGCGACGTCGACTGGGAGCGCTGGGCGAAGAGCTACCGCGAGTTCTTGCTCGCCTGGGCTCGCGTCGCGCGCGACCACCACGCAGAGATGCTGGCGCTCGGTGTCGAGCTTCGCACCTGGGTGACGACGGCCCACGCGCCGAGCTTCGTGGCGCTCGCGCGCGAGGTGCGCGCGCTCTATCCCGGCCTTCTCACGTACGCGTCGAATTGGGACGACGTGGACGACAGCGTGCTCACGGGGGAGCTCGATCTAATCGGCGTGAACGCGTTCTTTCCGCTCACCGAAAAAGAGGGCGCGAGCGTCTCCGAGCTGATGCAGGGAGGCGCGCGCGTGGCCGAGCGGCTCGAGGCGATCGCCGCGCGCTGGGAGAAGCCGATTTTGCTCACGGAGTTCGGCTACACGACGCGCAAGGATCCAGCGCTCAAGCCGTGGGAGTGGCCCGACGGGATGACGCACGTGACGATCGATCAGCAGGCGCAGGCCGACGCGTACGTCGGATTGCTCGCGCCGCTGATGGAAAAGCCGTGGCTTGCGGGCGCCTTCATGTGGCGGCTCTACGCGGATCCGGAGGATCTGTCGCAGGAAGCGGAATGGGGCTTCTCCCCACGCGGCAAGCTCGCCGAGCTCGTGCTGCGCGACGCATTCCACGCGCGCTGGGCTTCCGATCCCCCGTGGCCCACCGGTCAGAGCTTGTTCCGCGACGCGGCGGAGCTGCCGGGAGTCTACTTGGTTCCTTGAGGAACGAGCTCATGGACCAATGCCACGTTTTCGGAACGCCGTTTTCGGGGCCGGGGCCCCGAAAACAAACACAAAGAAAAGCATCGGAATCAGTTCTCCGACGAGAGGCACCCCACGACCTGGCAGCCGTCGACCTTGCAGCCGGCACCACGCGGCGAGCCAAGCACGCTTCATCCGGCTAGGAGACCCCTCAATACTCTGGGCCCGAGGGCGGGCTCACGCTCGGGAGGTCGAGGGTGAGGCGCGGGACGGCGCTCGAGCCGCCTTCGAGGTAGCGGTAGCGGGCGAAATTGCCGACGACGCGCTCGACGTACTCGAGCGTTTCGCCGTAGGGGATGCGGGCGACGAACACGTCGAGCGCGAGACCCTTGCCGCCCGCGAGCCAGCGCCGCACGGCGTCGGGACCTGCGTTGTAGGCCGCGGCCGCGAGCGGGATGCTGCCGCCGAACGCGTCGAGGAGCTTCTTCAAGTAGCGCGCCGACAGACGCAGGCTCGGCGCGGGATGGGCGAGCGCGCCGGCGTCGAAGGGCTCGCCGAGCTCCTGCGCGAGCTTCTCGGCCGTGCCGGGCATGAGCTGCATCAGGCCACGCGCACCCGCGCCCGAGACCACGTCGGGACGAAATGCGCTTTCTTGGCGCATCACCGCGTAGAGGAGCGCCGCCGGGATGTCCGCCTCGCGCGCGGCTTCCGGCACCGCGCCGGCGTAGGGCCGCGGGTACACGCAATCCCATTGCCAGCGCGTGGTCGCCGACGGAGCCGTGAGCAACGTGCGCGCGGTCACCTCCGTCTGGGCGATCTGGTAGCGGCGCGCCGCCACGTCGAGCAGCCCGTACGTCGTGCAAAGCCCTTCGCCGGCGCGCGAGCCGTAGCGCTGCTTGAGGGCTCGCTCGTTGCGAGCGAGCTCGAGCTCCGCGTCGCGCTCGAGGCCGAGCCCGTGCAGGACGGCCACCGGCTCGGGCAGCACGACGCCGAGCTCGGGCGCGCCCGTGACCGGTTTGCTGGAAGGGATCAGCTCCGGAGCCACGCCTTCGAGCGCCGCCAAGCGCTCCGCGCTGGCGAGCGCGGTAAAGCCGAGCGGCTGCGCGTGCGCGACGTCGCCAAATAGCGCCTTCGCGCGGGCCGTGTCGCCGGCCGCTGCGCGCGCCACGCCTTCGAGATGATGCAGGCGAGCGGAGCGCCGCGAGTCGTGCTCCGTACGACCGAGCAGCTCGAACGCCGCGGCGGCGGGGCCAGACTTGCCGAGCGCGAGCCAGCACACCGCGCGCTCGTAGAGCGCGTCTTCGCGCGACTTACCGCGCGCAAAGTCGCCGAGGTACGCGTCGTAGGCGCGCGCCGCGTCCGCGAAACGACCGCCGGCATAGTGCGTGCGCGCGACGAGATAGCTCGCTTGCTCGGCGAAGCTCGAGCGCGGGTAGCGGCTCCGGAGGTCCCGGTAGCCGCGCACGGCGCGCTCGTCGTCCTGCGCGCGGGCGAGGGAGCGGGCGGCGTAGAAGGTGCTCTCCACGGCGTCGACGCCCGGTCCACGCGCCGCACGCGTGAAGAGCTCGCTCGCCTTCTGGTAGTCGCGACGCGAGTAGTAATAGGCAAAACCGCGCGCTCGCTCGATTCGCGCGGGTGCGATCGGCGCGCCGGGCGCCTTCGCCAAGCGGTCGAGCTCGAGCTCGGTGCGCTCCACCGCCCCGGCGCGACCGAACGTCAGCGCGCGGCCGAGCCGCTCCTCCTTCGTGAGGGCGCGCGACGGGTCGAGCGTCGCGAGGTGGAGATCCGCATCGGCCGAACCGAGCGCGTCCTCGAGCGCGAGCCAGCGCAGGTCCGTCGCCGCTTGCGCCTTCGCGCCGAGCTTGGCCGCCGAGCGCGCGCGAACGCCGCGAGCGAGCGCCTCGACCGAGTGCTGCTTCTTGCCCTTGAGCTCCTTCACGACGCGGTCGGCGAGCGCGCGGGCGACGGCGTACTCGGCGTTGCGCTCGCGAGCCAGCGCGGCGCGGGCGATCGAGTCGGGATCGCTTCTTTGACCGAAGAAGTCGGCGGCTTCCGCGTAGGGACCGACGGAGAGCTGAGCGTCGGCGCGCAGGCGACGGATCCGCGTCGCGAGGGCCGGTAGGTCGGTGTCGAGCTTGTCGAGGAGCTCCACCGCGCGGGCCGCGTCGCCGAGCTCGACGGCAGCTTTGGCGCGCGCCAGGCGGAGCTCGGGACGGCGCGCCAGCGCAGGGTCGGCGTCGAGCGCTTTGGCGGCTTCGGCATAGCGGCCCGCGCGCAGGGCCTCGACCCAGGCGCCGTCGGGCGGTGGGGGCGTCGGGCGCGCCGCCGACTGGGCGACGCTCGCGAGCAGCGGCGGTGCCATGCGTGGGACGTTGCCGCTCGGCCGCGCTTCCGCGGAGCCGCGCTCGCAGCCACTCGCACCGAGCGCGGAGACGAGAGCGCAGCTCGCAACCGTGCCGAGCAGGCGCGGCGCTCCAGCGCGCGCGCGGCGATAGCCGCGCCTCAAAACCTGCGAAGCGGGTTTTGAGGTCAGCTCTAGAGCGAGCCCGACGAACCGACGCACGCTTTCATGCTTAGCATGCGACGGCTCCAAGTCGGGCGGTGCGTCGCGGTGATCGCTCTACTTTTTGATGATCTTGAAGGCATGGTTCCAGCCGCCCGTGACTGCGCCGTAGAGCACCCAGGCTATGCACAGGGGCTCCAGAATCCGCGAGGCCTGGATCGAGCCGAGATCGGTGACGTTCGACCAGCCGAAATCGTGGAGAACCTTCGTCACCTGCTCCTTCGCGGCCTTGTCGTTGCCGCAGATCAGCATGTCGGGCGGACCGTCGGGGAAGGTCGGACGAAACATGCTCGTGTTGCCGACGATATTGAAGGCTTTGACGACCCGCGCTTCGGGCACGAAGCGCTGGACCTGCTCGCCCCCCGAGTCCGTGTGCCCGACAGCGAGCGAGGGCGGCATGCCTTTCGAGAAGTCGAGCGGGTTGGTCGTATCGATGACCACCTTACCCTTCAGATTCTGGGCGCCCGCGGCCGTGAGCACCGACTCGTACGCAACGCCGTGCGTCGCGAGCACGATCAGCTCGCCGAACGCCGCCGCGTCAGCGAATGTGCCGTTCGACGCGAGAGGGCCCACGTCGTTCGCCCACGCGGTTGCTTTCTCGTTCTTCGCTTCGCGCCCGCCGAGCTTTACCTCGTGGCCGAGCGTGACGAAGCCTTTGCCGAGCGAACGTCCGACGTCCCCGGTGCCCAAGATCCCAACTTTCATGGCGCGGTCCTTTCTGGGTGCCGCGCATTTGTTGAGAATCGGGCCGGGGGCGTCAAGCCGGGGTATGACTCGGGGGCGGCCGTTCACGCGAAACGAAGGGCCCTACGGCCATGGCAACTGCAGACGAGCGCGGCGCTTCTACCCGGCGTTTCGAGCTGTGGGGCATCGTGCTCGCCCTGGCGGTGTTCGTCGCATTCGGGGTCACGTTCGGGCTCACGCTCGTGCCCCGCGCGGCGCCGTCCGAGAACGCCGACGACGGGCCCGGCGACCCGCGCGGGGCGTACCGCGCCGAGCAAAGCGTGGAGGCCTGGCACGCGGGCCGCTGGTACCCGGCGCACGTGCATTCCGCGAGCGGCGACCGCTATTTCATCACGTACGACGACTTCTCCATCAGCTGGCACGAGTGGGTGACGGCACGGCGGCTTCGCCGTCGTTGAGCGGGCGCCGCGAGCGTGGCGCTATGCCACGCCGTCACCAGCCCCAGTGATATTCCGCGCGGAGGTAGCCGGCGCCGTAAACCACCGCCTGATCGAACCCGTAATCGCCGCTCAGACACAGGCCCATGCCGAAGCGGCGCGTCCACGCGTAGTCGAGCCCCGCGAGGGCACCGACGGTCGGCTGCATGGCGTCGAACGGCCACTTCTGGTGACCGGAGGCGAGCGCCCCGACGGACGGGCCAATCCAGGGGATCCACCGGCCCACGTCGACCTTGTACGCGAACGCGCCCTTGAAGGAGAAGAAGGCGTTCGTCGCGTCGAGGCGGCCCTGAATCGACGTCGAGAGCTCGACGCGCGCGTCGAAGGCGTCGGACACTCCGTACGCGCCGTACAGGGACGCCGCGGGCCCCGCCGAATAACCCGGTGCAGCCGCAGCGCCGAAGCCGCCGCCGAGGTGCCACTCTCGCTCGAACGCGAGCGCACGCGGCGCCGTCAGCACGGAGGCGAGCACTGCGAACAGCGCGAGCACACGGCGCGGGCGCGTGCGGCGAGGCATGTCGAGCTAAGCGTAGCTGGTTTCGTCCCAGTCCCGCCCGCGCTTGCGCGACGAGGACGGGCGGCGCTCGCGGTTCTGCTCGCGGGAGCCGGAGGACGGAGTGGGCTCCGGGCCGAAGCGCTCGGGGAGATCGCGAGCGTGCAGCGTTTCCTCGGACGAGATGGAGAGGAGCCACGCGAGCTGGACGAGCTCGCGCACGTTGAAGGGCCAGTCGTAAAGGCAGAGCGATTCGACGAACGCGGGCGTGAAGTGCTTGCTCGCTCCGCCGCGCCGGAGCGCATGCTCGAAGATGGGCGGAATGTCCTCGCGCCGCTGGCGGAGCGGCGGGATGGTGACGGCGTCGGTCCCGAAGCGTGCAGCGAGCTCCGGCGAGAGTCGACCGGCCGCAACCCCGCGCGCGAGCGGCTCGTTCGACGCGGCGATCAGCCGAAAATCCGCGGCGCGGGGGCGCGTGCGGCCGACCGGGGTCGCGAGCCGCACCTCGAGCACACGCGAAAGGCTCGCCTGTAGAGCGGGCGAGAGCGCGGGCAGGTAGTCGATGAACAGCGTGCCGAGGTGCGCCGTGTGCATCGAGCCTTCGACCTCGAGCGGCGTGCCCTCGAACCCGTCCTTCGCGTAGCCGAAGAGCTCCGCTTCGACGCGCTCGCTGTTCACGGACGGATTGAACGCGGTGTAACGACCCGGGCACCCGCTCAGCTGGTGGATGCCGCGCGCGACCACCTCCTTGCCGCTGCCTTCCTCTCCGAGCAGGAGCAGCGGGCTCTCCGTACGCGCGAGCTCTTGGAGCGCGGCGAGCTTTTGCGCCGTGGCCGCTCCCGCGACGAAGCCGGGCAACGGCTCGCCCACCCACGCCGGGTCGATGATGTCGTCCGGATCGGTGCCGGTCACGACCGCGACCCAATCGCCGAGGCGCACCACCGATTGCTCGAGGAGCGGCGCGAGTCCCGCGCTCTGCCCATCCACGCGCGAGCCGTTTCGGCTATCGAGATCCTCGAGCTCCCACACGGCGCCGAGGCGGTGGAAGCGCGCGTGAAGCCGCGAAATGCTGTTGCCCGCGAGGACGTGGGTAGCGTCCGCGCCGCGACCCACCGTCATGCCGTCGGCAAGCGGAGTGAAGCGGCGCTCGGGCCACACCCAAAGCAGCCCCCACGTGCTGGGATCCGACCCCTCGAGCCCGCGCGCGGCGTCGAAGAGCGCGGGGGCACTGCTGGGCGGGGGCTGGGTTTCCATCGGAGCTGTAACCTACCCTACCCCGGCCTCGGTCAACACCCCCGTTCGACCGGGGCGCGTAAAACCTCAGTCGGTGATGTCGGGGGAGGGCCCGTAAAGCGTCGGACGCCACGTCGCGTAGCCGAACCGATTCATGCTGCCGGGTCCCGTGATCTCGACGAGCACGGTGCCTTTCGAGTCGACCTCCTGCATGACGTCGGCATTCGAGAAGTCGACCAGCGTGTTGCCGCCGGGCAGCCGCTGCACGTCGCCCAGGTTGGCGCTCGTCGCGCCGTCGTAGCTCGAGAGCTTCTTGCCCGTGAAGTCGTACTCGATCATCGCCGAGCCCCCGCTCGCACCCTTGTTGGCGAAGATCAGGATGCTGTCCTTCAAGAGGTGGTGACCGTGGTTCACGCCGCCCCAGCTCGAGTTCCCGCCGCTCACCGTGCTCGCCAGGCTCCAGAGCTTCTCGCCCGCGCGGCTGACGCGAATCACGTCCTTGTCGACGACGGAGTACGTGTACTCGTCCTCCGCTTCGGAATAGCGCACGGCGTTGCCGTGGCACTGGTTGCCGAAGACGCCGCTCGCCGTGAAGATCTTCTTGGTCGTCCCGCTCGGGTCGATCTCGGTGATGTCGTTGCAGCTCACGCTGTAGTCGAGGTACGCCATCGTGCCGCCCTTGACGGCGGCGATGTCGTGCGACGACTTCGTCGACGAGTAGGTTTGCGCGTTCATGCCGTCCATGCCGACGCGGCGGATGGATTGACCGCCGTTGTCGGCGGTGACGGCCCACAGATTCTGGCCGTCGTAGCTCATCCGGGCGCGCGCAATGCCGCCGGACATGCCCGTGTCGTACGCCCACACGATGTCGCCGTCCGCGTCGAGGATGAAGGCGACGGAGCTGCCGCTCCCGGCCCAGTACGACGTGACGATGAACCCGCGCTCGCGTCCCATCTCCTGCTTGACGCTGAAGCCGCCTATTTTCACCGCCGTCGTCGCGGCGCCCGTTTCGATCGTGTAGTCGTCGCTCGCAGTCTCCGCGGTGCCGTCCGACGCAACGACGCGGAAGTGGTACGTCTTCATCGGCTTCATGCCGAGCAAGAGCGTGCGGTAATCCATCTGAGTCAGATCGACCGGCGCCTGCATGCCGTACTTCGTGTCGAGACCGAACTCGATGTACGCGCTCTTCACCATGACGGTCATGACGGACCAGGTGACGATTCCGACCGTGGTCGGCGCCTTCGCGTCCATCGCGCTCGCGAGCTTGGAGGTCACGGTGAACAGGGCGCCGTTGACGGTCGGCGGCTGACCGGCGCCGCCGGCACCCATGCCCGCGGCTCCAGCCATCGGAGCCATGCCGCCGGACGACATCGTGCCCGCCGTGCTCGTGCCGGCCGCGCCCGAGCCGGACGCGCCGCCGTTTGCCGTGGCGCCGCTGCCTGCGGCGGCGCCGGAGCCGCCATTTCCCGTGCCGGCGCCGGGCGCGCTGCCTCCGGTGCTCGTGCCGCTCGTACCCGAGCCGCCCGTGGCAGAGCCGCCGCTTCCGCCCATGGTGCCCGTGGTTCCGCCCGTGGCCTTGCCACCCGAGCTCGAGCTCATGCCTGCGGCGCCCGTGCCGCCCGTGCCGGCGTTGCTCGCTTTCCCGCTGGGCTCGTCGCCGCCGCTGCAAGCGGCGAGGCCGAGCAGCACGGTGGTTAGGCCCGCGGTTCCGAGTGTCGTCGAGGTCCGGCTAATCATGACCATTCAGGTAGAGTATGCGGGCCGCGCGCGAGCAGGCGGCAATCGCGCGAGGCGGCGCACCTTCGACCTGGAGCGCAAATTGACACCCGCTCACAGCGGATG
>DASUGE010000358.1:0-16101 GCA_036274215.1 Polyangiaceae bacterium
GCCGCGGCGCTCGTCGCGTGCTGTCGCGCCAGCACCACTCCCAGCATCGCGACCACGAGGAGCGTCGCGAGCGCGCCGAGCACCAGCGCCAACGCCGGCGTCTTCTTCTTCGGGGGCGACGGCGCCGGGATCGCGCCCGCCGTCGGGGGTACGGCGACGAACGGCGTGTGCACGGGCGGGTGCATGACGGCCGTGGCAGCGAAGGCCGCGCGCGACTCGTCGTTGCCGCTCGTGTCGCGCGCTTCGCCGCTGCCGACGATGCGCCGGAGCTCGGTCGCGAGCTCGCGCGCCGACTGAAAGCGCTCCCCGAGCTCGCGCGCGCAGGCTTTCGCGAACCAGGCGTCGAAGCCGGGCAGCGTGAAGCCCCAAGCCGACGGCACGGGCATAGGTCGCGTGCAGATGGCGAGCAGCAGGCTGCCGAGCGCGTCGCTGTCGAAGGGGCGCCGTCCCACGAGGCACTCGAACGCGATCACGCCGAGCGCCCAGACATCGGTGCGATGATCGACGAGCTTCGTGCCCTCCGCCTGCTCCGGGCTCATGTAGTGGGGCGTGCCGAGGATGGCGCCCGTTCGCGTGTTGGAGCTCGACGCGACACCGAAGCCTTGGCTCGCCTTGGCGATGCCGAAGTCGAGCACCTTGGTGACCTCGGCCTCGTCGTTCCGGCAGAGGTACACGTTGTCCGGCTTGAGGTCGCGGTGAACGATCGAGAGCTCGTGCGCTTTGCCGATGGCGCGCGCGATCTCCGTGATGATGCGTCCGACCTCCGGGGGCGGCAGGCGGCCGACGCGCTCGAGCCGCGTGGCGAGGCTTTCGCCCTCGAGGAGCTCCATCGCGATGTAGGGGACGCCGCGATCGGTGCCGTAGTCGAGGATCTGAACGACGTGCGGGCTGCGAAGCGCGGCCGCCGACTGTGCCTCGCGCAGGAAGCGGGCGAGCGCGTCGGGGCTGCCCGCGATCTGCTCGTCGATGACCTTGATGGCGACCGGCGAGCGGAGCTCGCGATGCTCGGCACGCCAGACCGCACCCATGCCGCCCTGCCCGAGCTTCCGCTCCAGGGTGTACCTCTCGGCGAGGACGGCGCCGGGCAGAACCCAGTCCATCACGCAGTGGATGCTAGCACGGCAACATCTCCGCCTGGGTCGACCCGTGAACGGTGGCTCGAATCGCTAGCCGATGCTCGCGAGCGAAAGCGTGAGCACGTAGAGCACGAGCGCCGAGAGCCACACGACGCACGTGCGCTTGAGCTTCTCGCGAGCACCCCACACGACGGCGAGCGGCGGCACCACGAGCCCCACCGCTGCTCGCCAGCGCGGCGCCCGCACCGCGAGCGCCGCGACGAGCGCGAGGTGGGCCGTCACGAGCAACGCGAGCGACAGCGACGGCGCGAGCACGAGCAGCACGTCGGTGAGCGCCGAGCCCTTCACGAGGGACTCACCTACCACGCCGCGTCGAGCGCACGGCGCGGGCCCGCAATTTCAGCGAAATACCGACGAGAAACGCGTGCCTTGTGCGGTGGACGCTGCCGGGGGATGTCGTAGACTCTCGCGTCCATGAGAAATACCCTCTTGCTTGCCGGGGCGGCTCTGCTCGGCCTCGCGGCGACGCTGCCCGAGGGACTCGCCCGCGCCGACGGCACCGCGCTGCGCTCGAACGTGATGGGCGTGAGCGAGATCAAGCCCGGCATGAAGGGTTATGGCCTCACCGTGTTCGAGGGCACGAAGCCCACTCGCTTCGACGTCGAGGTGATCGGCGTGCTCAAGAACTTTCGGCCACGCCAAGAGGTGATCCTCATCAAAACGTTCCACCCGCGCCTCGAGGTGGCCAAGGTCGTCGCCGGGATGAGCGGCAGCCCGATCTTCATCAACGACAAGATGATCGGCGCGTACGCGTACGGCTGGACGTTCGGCAGCGAGCCCATCGCCGGTGTCACCCCGATCCGCACCATGCTCGACGAGATGGCGCTGCCCTTGCCCGCTACCATCAACGGCTGGCCGCTCAAGCTCGTGCCGGGACAGAAGGTGGCGGAGAAGCAGGCCGCGGGCGCGACGGAAGGGCGCGGCCGCTTCCACGGCGAGCTCAGTCGCTACGACGTGCGCGAGCACGCGGCCGAGGTCGCGCGCACCACCTACGAGTCGAGCCCGACGCCCGTGCGGCCCGTGGCGACGCCGCTGCTCGTCGGCGGTCTCACGCCCTCCGCCATCCGCCTCGCTTCGGAGCTTTTGTCGCCGCTCGGGCTCGAGCCCCTTCAGGCCGGCGGTGGCGGTGGTGCCCCCGAGCCCGACGCTCCCCAAAAGTTCGAGGACGGCGGAGCCATCGGCGTCGAGCTCATCCGCGGCGACATGAGCGCGACCGGGCTCGGGACGGTGACGCGCGTCGAGGGCGACAAGCTCGTCGCCTTCGGTCACCCCATGATGGAGGCGGGGAACACGGCCTTGCCGACCGCCATCGGCAAAGTGCTGTGGGTGCTCGCGAGCGAGCAACGCTCATTCAAGATTGGCATGCCAGTCCGCTCGTTGGGCGCGCTCGTCAACGATCGCGTGGCGTCGATCGTGGTGTCGCAGTCGGCCAAGGCGCCCGTCATCCCCGTCAAGATGGCGATCAAGGGCGTGCCGGGTGTGCCGCTCTCGAGCTGGAGCTTCGAGGTGGCGCACGAGCGCTTCCTCACGCCGTCGTTCTTGTCGGTCGCGCTCGGCAGCGGCCTGCAGACCGTCGCGAGCGAGCAGCAGGACGTGAGCTGGACGGCGACGAGCAAGGTCAAAATCAAGGATTACGGCGAGCTCACGCTGCGCGACTTCGGCGTGGCGATCGGCGGCACGCCCGACGCCGGCGAGTTCGCGCGCTCGAACGTGGTGCGCGCCGTGGGCGCCGTCCTCAACAATCCCTGGCAGCCCGCGCGCGTGGAGAGCGTCCAGATGGACGTCGAGCTCCACTACGCCCGCGAGCTCTATCGCCTGCGCGGCGCGGAGCTCCTCGCGAGCGAGATCGACGCGGGCGAGCCCGCCAAAATCCGGCTGACGCTCGTGCCGTTCTCCGGTCCGGTCGTCCAGAAGATGGTCTCGGTCCCGCTGCCCGCGCATTTGGCCGGCCGCACCCTGACGCTCGAGATCAGCCCCGGCTACGCCGAGGAGAAGGACAAGGCCTCGCCCGACACCCTGCGCGAGCTGATCAGAAACCTCGAGGATCCGATTCAGCCCCCCAAGTCCGTCGTCGTGAGCTACGCGTCGCCGGAGGCAACCGTCACGCACAAGGGTCGCATCGCCACCGATCTGCCGATGGGAGCCATCGACGCGCTCCGTCCGAGCACCAGCACGGTTGCTCCGGAAACGTACACCACCACCGTGCGCCAGTCCTTCCCGCTGAACCAGTACCTGGTCGGGCGGGATCGTGTGAACGTCACCATCCGTCCGGTCGTCCGCTAACCCGCAAAGCCGCCTGCCAAACGCATGAAAAGGTCATTTTCGTCCCTCGCGCTCGTCACGGCCTCGCTGCTCTTCGCCGCGTCGGCTGCTGCGGTCGGCACCCGCCGCTTCACCCTCGACAAGGAGGCTGACTTCAAGGGCGGCGACCTCAAGGGGGTGGCGGTCGATTCGCACGGCGCGGTGCGCGCCGGGCTCGATCTCGGCGCGGTTCCCGTGTCGGAAGCGCAATCGATCTGGTGCGCGCTTCCGCAGAAGGACGGCTCCGTCCTGCTCGGCACCGGCAACGAAGGCAAGCTCTTGCAGGTGAAAGGCGGGGCCGTCACGGTGGCCGCCGAAACGAACGCCCTCGTCATCACCTCGCTCGTGAACGGCTGGGGCGGGAGCGTGCTCGCCGGGACCTTGCCCGAGGGCAAGATCATGAAGTGGGATCGCGGCAAGCTCACGGAGCTTACGACGCTCGCCGGCGCCAAGCACGTCTTCGGTCTCGCCTTCGACGCGAGGAACAACGCGCTCTACGCAGCGACGGGCCCGGAGGGAAAACTCTTCCGTATCACCCAGGGGGGTGAAGCTCAGGTCTTCTTCGACGCCGAGGAGCAGCACCTGATCAGCGTCGCCGTCGCGCCGGACGGCAGCGTGCTCGCGGGAGCGAGCGACAAGGCCAAGCTCTACAAGGTGACCGGCCCCGGGCGCGCCAGCGTGCTCTACGACTTCAACCGCACCGAGGTGCGCGGCATCGCCGTCGGCCCGAAAGGCGACGTGTACGCGATCGCGAACGACCTCAAGAACGGCTTCACGGTGCCGGCCAAGCCCTCGCGCAACCAGGAGAGCACGCCCGCCGGACCGACCGCCGTCGGGCCGAAGCCCAAGGGCAAGGGCACGCTCTATCACTTCACGCCCGACGGTCAGCCCGATCGCCTCTACGACAACGACGAGGAGCATTTCACGAGCATCGGCCTCGGCGACGACGGCCGCGCCTACGTCGGAACGGGCGCGGAAGGTCGCGTCTACGCCGTCGACGGCAATCAACGAGTCGCGCTCGTTGCCGACACGGACGAGCGTCAGGTCGGCGCCGTCGTGCTCGCGGGTGCAACGCGCTTCGTGACGTCGAGCGATCCGGCCGTGCTGCATCCCCTGAAGGGCGTGGGCGGGCCGGACGCCGTGTGGACGGGCAAGGTGCTCGACGCGGGCCTGCGCGCTCGCTTCGGGCGCATGAGCTGGGAGTCCACGGGCGCCGTGCAAATCTCGACGCGCACCGGCAACACGAAGGAACCGGACGGCACCTGGAGTCCCTGGAGCGCGGACGCCAATCGGGCGGGCCCCGTCGCGAGCCCCACGGGACGCTACTTCCAGGTGCGCGCGCGCTTCCCGAACGACCCGAACGCGGAGCTCTCGGAGTTCGAGGTGGCGTTCGTCACGGACAACCTGCGGGCCACGGTCGACGACGTGAATGCGCGCCCGCGTCGCGACTCGAACGACGATCTCAAGCCGTCGGGCGGTCCCGTGTCGCGCAAGGCGGAGACCAAGCTCGCTATTTCGTGGAAGATCGACAACCCCGACAAGGACGAGATGCGGTACCGCCTGCAGTACCGGCTCGTCGGCACGACGACCTGGTACGACCTCACGCGCCGCGACGAGGTCGTGACCAAGGAAACCTACGACTGGGACACGAGCACGCTGCCCGAAGGGCGCTACCGCGTGCGCGTCAGCGCGAGTGACGAGCTCTCGAACCCGCCCGATCGGGTCACGCGCGACGACGCGGAGAGCGGCATCGTGCTGGTCGACAACACGCCGCCCCGCCTCGAGAACCTGCGTGCGACGGGCCGCCGCGTGCAGGGCACGGCGCTCGACGGCGTCGGTCCGATTCAGCGCATCGACGTGGCGCTCGCGGGGCGTGACGAATGGGTGCCGTTCTACCCCAAGGACGGCATCTTCGACGAGGCGCGCGAGGAGTTCGACTTCGACGCGACGGTGCTGAGCGCTCAGGGGCCGGCCATCCTCGCGGTTCGCGTCTACGACGACGCGAACAATTTCGTGATCCAGAACGTGCAGCTCAAGTAGATGACGACGCGCGGGAAGCTCCTCGGCTGGCTGGTCCTCGGATTGCTCGGAGGCATGCTGGGTCAGGGTTGCGGTTCGAGCGAGACCCACGCGCCGCGAAGGCCCACGTCGGCCGCGGGGACCGCCGGCAGGGACGGGATGACGATGACGGTCGATCCTGCCGGAGGGCAGGGCGGCAATGGCGGCGCCTCGCCGTACGACGATCTCTGCGGCATCCGCGCCGACAGCTGCGTCCCGGACGAGACGACGAACGACCTCTGCAAGCCGAGCATCGGCAGCGGTCCGACGCCGGTGCCCGGCGGCGGACGCAGCACGGGCGGGAGCGGTGGCTTGCCGAATACGAGCCAAGGCGGAGCCGAAAGCAACGCTGGAGCCGCTGCCAGCGAGGTCAGCGCCGGTCAGGGCGGAGCGCCCGGTGGCCAGGGTGGCGAGGCCTCGGGTCAGGCGGGTGCCGCGGGCACGCCGGACGCGATGTCCGACAACGGCGGCAATGAAGCGGCCGGCGGTCAGGCGGGTCAGGGCGTCGCGAGCACCGCGGTCGGCGGTCGCGGCGCGCAGGGCGGTGCGGCAGGCAAGGCACCGGCGACCGCGGGCACCGCCGGGCTCACCGTGAGCACGCTCTCGCTCACGTCGTGTCAGGTGACCGAAGATCCCAAGCGCCGGGGGCGCGCCGTCGCAGAGTGCTTGCCGGCCGGCAACGGGATCGAGGGCGATCCCTGTTTCTCGGGTGGCGATTGCCGGGCCGGTCTCGCCTGCGTCGGCGAAGGGCCCGGGCAATGCCGGCCTTACTGCTGCAGCGGGAACGGCGCCTGCCGCGATCGCACGCACTGCTCGCCGGAGCCGCTGCTCGCGCCGAGCGCCAAGGCGACGCTCGAAGTGCCCGTGTGCATGCCGGTCGTCAACTGCAGCCTCGCCGAGCCCCCGTGCATGGAGGGAGAAGGCACCACGTGCAGCTGCCCCGTGGGCAGCGCCTGCGTCGTCGTCGGCAGCGACGGCACGACGAGCTGCGTGAACACCCAGAGCCTGCCACCGCCCGACGAGGGCACCGAAGGGCTGCCTTGCCCGTGCGGCTGGGGCTTCGTTTGCTCGCAGGCGAGCAACACGTGCGTGAAGCTCTGCCAGACGGGCGCACCGGACGCCTACTGCGAGGGGGCGCGTTGCCAGCCCGGAACGACCCTGCCGCTCGGCTGGGGCACCTGCGTCGGCGTTGCTCCCAAAGGCTCGAATCAGCCTTGAAGACTCATCAAGTAGTGCTCGAGATCGCGACGCGGGGCCGCGGCTTCGTCAACGTGACGGAGCGCGTGGCACGTGTGGTTCGCGAAAGCGGCGTGGGCACGGGCCTCTGCTCGGTCTTTTGCCGACACACGTCCGCGAGCCTCGTGATTCAGGAAAATGCGGACCCGGCGGTGCTGCGCGATCTCGAGCGCTGGCTGTCCGAGCTCGCCCCGGAGTCGCGCGCCTGGGAGCACGACGACGAAGGCCCGGACGACATGCCCGCTCACGCCAAGTCGGCCGTCACGCGCGCCGCCGAGACGCTGCCCGTGAGCGGCGGGCGGCTCGCGCTCGGCACCTGGCAGGCGCTCTACGTGTGGGAGCATCGCGCGCGCGCGCACGACCGCCTCCTCGTCGTGACGGTGCAGGGAGACTAGCCCGGTGCTCGACTTGCGCAGCCCCACGCGGCCCGAGTGGCTGAGCGCTGTCTTCGGCGATTTCTCGGCATTTTTGATTGATCACGCCGCGTGCGAGAAGAAGGCGTTCTCGAACGGGATGGCCCTCGTGTCGCGCTTCCCGGAGCGTCAGGCGCTCGTGACGCCGCTCATCGCCTTCGCGCGCGAGGAGCTCGAGCACTTCGCCGCCGTGCACGAGATCCTCGCTGCACGCGGCCTCACCCTCGGCCGTGACGAGCCCGATCTCTACGCGAAGGAGCTTCGCACCCAGGTGCGCCCGCACGGCGACGACTACCTCTGCGACCGCCTGCTCGTGGCCGGCATCATCGAGGCCCGCAGCTGTGAGCGCTTGTGCCTGCTCGCCGACGCGCTCCCGAGCCACGAGCCCGCGCTCGCCGGCACGTACCAAGAGCTCGCCCGCGCCGAGGCACGCCATCACGGCCTCTTCTTCCGCCTCGCGCGCCAAGAAACCGGCGCGGCCCGCACCGAAGCGCGTGCAGAGGAGCTCCTGGATTTCGAGGCCAAGCTCGTCGCGAAGCTGCCGCTACGCGCGGCAGTTCACTAGAGCATATCTAGACGTTGCCGGAGCCGAGCTCCGACAGGCGCGCTCTAGCTCTGCTCTTGGAAGAAGCTCACGAGCACGGGCGCGAGAACGTCCGGTGCGGGCGAGTGCGCCTGGCCCTCGAGCGCCGTGCCGCGAGCGTTCGGCGAGGCTGCCACGAGCGCGCGGGCCGTCGCCGCGAGCCACGGTGCGCTCGCCGTTCCGTTGAGGACGAGCAGGGGGAGCGACAGCTTGGCGAGCAGCGCGGCCTCGGGGAGCGCCGAGTCACCCGCCAGGGCGGAATCGTACGCGACGGTATGAGCGAGCGCGACCATGCGCGGCCACAGGGGGCTCGCCTTCATCGACTCGAATGCCGGCGCTGGAAGACCCACCTGCTCGCTGAAGAAGACACGGAGCGCGCCCTCGCGATCATCCGCGCGGAGGCGCTCGGCGATCCGCGACGTGATGTCCGCCGGCGGTAGCGGACGCGTGCCGGGCAACATGAACGGCGGCTCGTTGAGCGCCAAACGCCGCATCGGAACGCCGTTCAACGCGGCGCGCAGCGCCAGGATCGCGCCGCTCGAATGCCCGAAAACGAACGCGGGTGAGCTCGCCGCCTCGATCACCGCCGCCAGATCTTCGAGCTCTCGCTCGGGGTGATACGGCGCCGTGTCGCCACTGTCGCCGCGACCACGCCGGTCGTAGCCGATGACCGTGAAATGACGGTCGAGGTGCGCGCGCAGCGGCGTGACGCTGCTTCGATCCGAGAGCGCGCCGTTGACGATCACGAGCGCGGGCCCCGAGCCACTCGTTTCACAGGCGAGCTCGGTCCCGTCGCGAGAGCGAACACGGTGCATGTCCCTCGTCTATCACGCGGGTCGCGCACGAGCATTGTCGCAACTGGCCCCGCCGCGAGGCGTTTTTGAGCGTGCTAGACTAGGTCCATGACGGTACCGGTACGACGTCCAGCAACCTATGCGGACCTCGTAGCGTTGCCGGACCATCTCATCGGCGAGATCCTGGATGGAGAGCTCGTCGCGAGCCCGCGGCCGGCGCCGCGCCACTCCGTCACCTCGTCGGCGCTCACCTCGGCCCTAGGCCCGCCTTTTCAGTTTGGGGACGGGGGGCCGGGCGGCTGGTGGATTCTCTACGAACCGGAGCTCCACCTTGGCGAAAACGTTTTGGTGCCCGATCTGGCCGGCTGGCGGCGCGATCGGCTGGCGACGATTCCGGATGAGGCCTTCTTTACGCTTCGGCCCGATTGGGTATGCGAGGTGCTTTCTCCGTCAACGGGTCGTACCGATCGCGTGAGGAAGCTGCCTATCTACGCGCGATTCGGTGTCCCACACGCTTGGCTGATCGATCCCGCTGCACAAACACTCGAGGTTTTCCAGCTGGAGGCCGAACGCTGGGTGCTCCTCGGAACCCACGGCGGGGACGACGTCGTGAGCGCACCGCCCTTCGAGAGCGTGCCCCTCAAGCTAAGCCGCCTCTGGGTTCCCGCGCTGTCGGCCGACCGCTAACGTCCTATTCGCAGGGCGTGAGGATCGTGATGCTCCACGGCGCCGGATTGCCGCAATTGATCGTGCAGAAGAGCGCCGCCAGCCAGATGCCGTCGCCGTCGATGCCGGGAAACGGCTCCTGATTCGCGTTCACGAGCGTCGACAGCTCGATGCTCCGGCCGGCTTTGACCTCCCCCTGCCAAAAGCCCTCGGCGAGGGACTCGAGGTTCAAAAAGTTCGCGTCGAGATCCGCGAGTGTCTCGTTCGTGAAGTGCGCGACCACGGCGTCGTTGATCTGGTTCCAGTCGTAGGGGTTGCCGAGCGCATTCGTCGTCATCTTACGCCAGTCGATGGTGACGCCCGGCGTCGCCGCCGGAACGCGCACGGGACGCGCCTGCTCGAGGTTCACCGTGTAGGTCACCGTGGCCGACGTGTCGTCGAGCGTGAGCTTGGTGTCCGTGGCCGCCGGATCCAGCGTGAAATACCCGAACATGCGCGCCCCCTTGCCGAGGACGGTGCCCGTCTCGGCGATGACGAGGAACGTGTGCGTGTCGGCGGGGTAATGGAAGTCCGGGCTCTTCGTGTCGAAATAGCGCCAGATGTCGCCTTCGGGGATCGGGTTGCCCGTGTAGTCGAAGCCGAGCAGGTGCTGCGACGTGTAGTCGTCCTTCGGGTAAGTCGTGATGAGCCCGACGTTGTCGTTCGGCGAGAGCGCGTCGCGCTCGAGGTCGCGCGTGAGCTCCGCGGGCGTCAGTCGCCAGAGCGAGACGAGCAAGAGATCGATGTCGACCCGCGCATCCACCGCGCGGCCGAAGAGGTCGTGGCGGACGCCGGACCAGTCGAACGTGAGATCGGTCGCGTCCTTGAGCGTCGCGCTCTTCACCTCGAGCGAGCTCGGCAGGCCGTAGTTCGTGTCGTCGGTGATCTGGAGCATGCCGTCGGGCGCGTCACACGTGGCGCTCGGACCGCCGCCCCCCGTGCCGCTCGTGCCGCCGCTCCCGCTCGCGCCGCCGCTCCCGCCGGGCTCCCCGCAGCCGAAGAGCGCCAGCGTGAGCGCAACCAGGAAGCCCGTGCGAGCCATCGTCGCGCTCAATTGGCCGCCGCGTCCGCGAACGGGGGCGCCTTGCCGTACAGCGTGGAGCGGTGCTCCGAGTAGCCGAGCGACGCGCTCGTCTTGATCTCGCGGAGCAGCGTGCCCGTCTTCGTGATCTCGTGGAACACGCCCGCGGTCGAGTACGTCACGAACAGGTTGCCGTTCGGCTGCTCCTTCACGTCACCGAAAGCGCCGGAGGTGCTGCCGCTGTCGTACACGAGCGTGCTCGACGCCGTCTCCGTCGAGAGCTCGAAATCGAAGCCGAGGATGCTGGAGCCGCCGCTCTTGCCGTTGTTGTTGAAGACCCACAGGTGATCGGCGTGCACCTCGTGCCCGTGCTGGATCTCCCAGTCCATCGCAGGATACTGGGTGAGGTCGCCGCCGAAGATCGCGAGCAGCTTCGCTTCGGGGTAGCTGATGAGCCCGATCGTGCTCGAGTGCCGCATCGAGAACGAGATCGCGTTCAGCGAGGGCACGTAGTTCACCTGATTCGTGTGCGAGCCCTTCATCGTGAAGAGCGAGGCGAAGTCGCGCGTCTCGTCGTAGATGTCCGTCACGGTGCCGGTGTCCGGGTCCATTTCGCGGATCGTGTCCGGCCCCTCCGTGCGGACGCCGTCGATCTCGCTGTAGCCGCCGCCGTTCTGCTGCTCCCAATACAGCAAATGCCCGTTGGGCAAGAACGCGAAATCGTGGTTCCTCGCCGTGATGTCGATCGTCTTCGGGTCGCCGAGGCCGTCCATCGGCACGCGCATGACGGCGCCCATGCTGTCGGCGTTGTTGAAGTTGCCGGCCCACATGAACTTGCCGTCAGGCGACATCCGAGCGCGCGAGCAACCCGCGACGGCCGTGTCCGTCAGGTCGTACGCCCACACCTGGTCGCCGTCCTTGTCGAAGATGAACGCGAAGCTCTCCGTGGCGCCGCCTGCGCCGCCCCCGACGACGCCGCCCGTCGTGAGCCCCGTGCAGTTCACGGTGAAGCCGCCGGCCGAAAAGAGCCCGCTTGCGTCGTGGTCGGTAACCGTGAGCTTGGGCAAGCCGTTCGGCAGAAACCCCGTCGTGAGCGGGTAGGCCTCGCTCGTGTACGTCTTGCCGCCGCCTTGCGCCGTGATGCGGGCGAAATACGGCGTGTCCGGCTTCATGCCGAGCAGGAGCGTCCGGTGCATCGGCTCCTCGAGGTCGACGGGCGCGTGGTACTCGTAGTTATTTTGGTCACGTCCGAAGTCGATGCTCGCGCTCTCGATCGTGGCGTCGATCGACCAGGTCACGATCCCCACCGTGGGGATGGCCGCGCTCGTCGTCACGCTCGCCGTGAAGAGCTTTTCGGTCCCGGTGCTCGCCGTGCCGCTGCCGCCGCCCTTTCCGGCGCCGCCGCCGGCCGTGCCACCGCTTCCGCCTTGCGTGCCGCTGCTACCGCCCTGCGCGCCGCCGCTCGCGGCCGAGCCGCCGCTCGCCGCCGAGCCGCCGCTGCCGCCCGTGGGGCCGCCCGAGCCTCCCGAAGCGCTCGTTCCGGCAGCGCCACCTGTGCCCGAGGGTGAGTCGTTCGAGCCGCACGCGGCGAGCACGAAGACGGTTGCCGTGAGGAGCGGACGAAGCGACGCGTGCATCGAAAGCAGGTCCTTTTTGCCGATTCGAGACGGCCGCTGGACGACCCGGGACCGCCCGAAACCTCGATAGTACCTCGACTCGGCTTCGACAGGCCGGAGCGATTGAGCCTACTCGCGCGGTAGAGTAAAACCGGAGGTCGATGGCTTTCAGCTCGTCGAGCTTCCGGCGCCGGTGGCTCGTTCCGATCACGGTGCTGACGGCCCTGGCGCAGGTGCTCTTCTGGGGGCTCTACGCGTTCGACCACCTGAGTCACGACGCGGTGGGCGGGCCGACGTTCCTCCGCTACCTCGACTTCGATCCCAACAACATCTCCGACGCGGTGAGCGCCCTCGCCGGCATGAACGCGGCGGTGTTCGGCATCGTGATCACGGTGGTCAGCATCATCGTACAGCTGTCCGCCGATCGGTACACGGGGGTCGCGCGCATGTTCTTCGGCGACCGCGTGAACCTCGGCGTCGCGGCTTATTACGTCGTCGCCTGCGTCGTCGGCGTGTGGCTCAGCGTGACGCTCAAGCACGACTACGTCCCGCACTGGACCTTGCTCGCGATGATCATCGCGACCACGGGCAGCCTGGTCTTGATGGGGCCCTACTTCAGCTACGTGTTCCGCTTCCTCGAGCCGATGAGCATCATCGGACGCATTCGCGATCAGGCCGTGACGACCGCGCACCGCGGCTCGCGGCAGGAGCGCCCGGACGCCGTCTCCGCCGCGCAAGCCGAGGCGCTCGCCGCGATGGAGGAGCTCACGGACATCACGAGCAACAGCATCTCCGGCAAGGACAAGATCATCGCGAGCGGTGCCGTCGACGCGCTCAAGGATTTCACCATCCGCTACGTGCGCGAAAAGTCGAAGGCGACGCCGCCCTGGTTCCGCATCGGCCCGGGTATCGAGGAGAATCCGGACTTCGTGGCCATGGATCCGGAGTCCCTGGCCGATCTCGTGGAGCGGCGAACCTGGGTCGAATGGAAGGTGCTCCGCCAGTACCTCGGCATTTACAACGAGGCGCTCGCGGTGATGCGCGACATCAACTACCTGATCGCGATCGACACGCGTTACATCGCCGAAGCGGCGGGCGAGCTGCGTGACGCCGAGCTGCTCGAGCTCTGCGTGCGCTTCATGAACTCGTACCTGCGCGCCACGCTGAACGCGCGCGACGTGCGCACCGCCTACAACGTCCTGAACCAGTACCGCCTGCTCGTGGAGGCGATGCTCCGCCAGGGCAACTCCCGCGCGGCGCGCGAGGGCGTCCGGCACATGGCGTACTACGGGCACGTGAGCTTCGACATGAAGCTCACCTTCGTGACGGAGACGATCGCCTACGATCTCTCCGCGCTCTGCCAGATCGCGAACGAGCTCGGCTCCGAGGAAGAGGACGCGATGCTCGAGCAGTTCCTCGAGCTCGATCGGCCACTCCGCGTGAGCGCGCAGGAGAGCGCGTTGCTCGGCGTGCGAAAGGCCCAGGTCAAGCTCGCGGCCTTCTACCTGATGCGCGGCCTCGAAGAAAAGGCACGCATGATCTCGCGCGACATGGACCACGAGCCCCCGGAACGGCTGCGCTCCATCCGCCAGGCGCTCGAGCGCGTGACGACCAAGGATTTTTGGGAGATCATCGACCGCGGCAGAAACTTCGAATACATGCCGCCGGCCCAGCGGGCGTGCCTCAGCACGTTCTTCGGCTGGCTCGACGTGGCAGGGGATTGAGTCATGGCAACAACGAGACGTCGCACGGTTCTCTTCTTCACGGTGGCCCTGCTCTCGGGCTGCGGTCACTACGCAAGCTGGGAGCAGTTCACGCGCCAGCCGAGTTATCAGCTCCCGCGCAGCGTGCCGCTCGTCGTGAGTCGCAGCACGCTCGTAGAGACGCACGACGACGGCGGCTTCGCGGACACCGTCATCCTCGTCGTGCAGCAGGACTTGCGCGAAGAGGGCATCGAGGCTCACGTCATGGACGCGCGGAAGGACAACCCGTCGCCGCGCGTCGAGCTCAACTTCATGGACTGGACCGAGGGCAGCCAGGCGGCCCGCTACCTGTCCAACGGTCTCGCCGGCGCTGCCAAGCTGCGCGTCCTCTGCCGGGTATTCGGCGAGGACGGGGCCATGCTCATGAGCGGGACCATCACCGGGCACGAGGGGACCTACACGAGCGCACCCCGCAATGCCGCCGAAGAGGCGGGACACTCGATCGCCAAAGCGCTCAGCGATCCGAAGTGGGTTCCGACATGGGTGGATAAGCCCCCCTCCGCCAAATGACGCGTGCGCCGCAAACCTTGCGGCGGCGCGCAGCTCCTGCGTCTCAGCGCGAGGGCGGCGGAATCGACGGCACCGACGGCACGCCGAGCGCAGAGAGCACACCGTCGAGCAAGGCCTCGTCGCGCCGCATGATCGCGACGTGAAGCAGCCGCGCGCGATCGTCGGAGGTCGAAAGGTTCGCGAGCACGTTCCGCGCAACCTTGAGCTTCCCTTCGAGCCGATCGCGTGAGCTCAGCGACGCGGGCGGCGCGGCCGACGGCGCGCTGAGCGGCGCAGACGGCGCCGGCGCTGGCGTGACACGCTCGCGAACCGTCGACTCACTATCGGGAGTGCTCGGCTGGGGCGCTCGGTGCTTGGGGGAGGGGCTCATGTGGGATGACTGCTTTCTAAACGTCGTCTCTCTCTGAACACTTACGTTGCAGAATTCGTTCCGTTCCATAGGACTCGGTGGAGTCATCGGCCCTTGGGGGCTCAAACTCACAAAAAATCCGGGATGTTGGGCCTGGTCCCGTGGCCGCATTCTCGTTGCGGTGGAACCTCGCTTTCCGCCTCCGGTGAAGTGCCACCTGGCACGCAACGACGGCGCGTGACTCCGCGATCACGGTGCTCGGCGCGACGCGGCTGACGCGAACGGTTTTGCGCAGCTAGGGTCGAACTTGCCAAGTTGAGGCTCGGTTCCTATGGTCCGGTCGTCGTGCGCGCTTGGCTCTTCATTCCGGAAAGCTCCGAATCCCCTCGGATGTTCGAGAGCGACTTCATCGATCTGTTCTCCCGAACACACCCGATGATGGTCCCCATCCTGTTCGTGCCCGGAGCGATCTTCGGCTTCGTGCGCAGCATGACGCACGGCGAGCAGTCGTTCTTCGTCACGCTCGCCCTCGCCGTCGGCGGCTTCGTCGCCTGGACGCTCGCGGAGTATTGGCTCCACCGCGTGTTCTTCCACTGGCAGCCCGGCGGTAAGTGGGGCGATCGCATGCACTTCCTGGTGCACGGCGTCCATCACACCTGGCCGCGCGACAAGTATCGCCTCGTGATGCCGCCCGCGGTCAGCATCTCGCTCTACTTCATCTTCCTCGGGATTTTCTGGGTGACGCTCGGGCCGCGTTACACCTGGGGTTTCCACTCCGGGTTCGTCGTCGGCTACATGTTCTACGATCTCACCCACTACTACCTACATCACTACAGTCCCAAGACCGAGTACGGCAGGCGGCTGAAGAAGAACCACATGCTGCACCACTTCAAGGACCACAGCAGTCGCTACGGTGTGTCCAACATGGTGTGGGATCGCGTGTTCGGAACCGTTCCGCGCTGACTCCGGTTCTCGTCGTCGAGAAGCTCGTTCCCGGCGGCGCCGGCTTTTGCCGCGCACCGGACGGGCGCCCCGTCTTCGTCGAGGGTGCGCTGCCCGGCGATCGCGTGCGCGTGCTCACCCAGCTCGACAAGAAGAGCTTCGTCGAGGCGACGAGCTTCGAGCTCGTGGAGCGCGGCGCGGAGCGGGTGACACCGGCGTGCCCCGTCGCGGAAGCGTGCGGCGGCTGCGCCTTCATCGGCCTGCCGTACGCGGCGCAGCTCCGTCACAAGAGCCTCATCGTGGCCGAGGCCCTCGGGCGCACGGGCGGCATTCGGCTGCCGGAGCCGCCGCCCGTCGTGAGCGCGGGCGAGCCGCTCGGCTATCGCTTGCGGGTGCGGTTGCACGTGGACGAGCGAGGCGGCGTCGGGTTCTACGCTCGCCGCTCGCAGCTGCTCGTCGAGCCTCCGGGCTGCGCCGTCGTCGCGCCCGAGCTCGATCGGGTGATCCTCGCGCTGCGCGCGCTCGAGCCCGCTCGAAAGAAGACGCTCGGCACGGGCTTCGAGGCCGTGGACCTGCGCGCGGTTCCCGACGACGGAGGTGTCGAGCTCGAGCTCGTGCCGCGTCCGAAGGTTTCGGTGAGCGGCGCTGCCGTCGACGCGCTCGTCGCGGCGCTC
>DASUGE010000359.1:0-11117 GCA_036274215.1 Polyangiaceae bacterium
AGCGAGGTCGCGGCTGCGCTGGCTCTTCGCGGCCGTGCCGCTGCTCACGCTCGGCGTGGCCGCGACGCTCTTTGCGCTGAAAGATGCCGAGGGCAGCGCGGCGGCAGCGACGCGACCCCCCGACGTACCGAAGGTGGAGGGCGGGGCCATCGTCTATTCGGCGGCGTTCGCCGAGCGCGCCGGCATCCGTCTCGCGCCCGCGAAGCAGGCGAAGCTCGTCCCGGTGGTCACCGCCGTCGGGACCATCGATTTCAATCCGGAGCACGTCGCGGCGGTCGGCGCGCGGCTCAAGGGCCTCGTCACGCGCGTCACCAAGTTCGAGGGCGACAGCGTGGACTCGGGCACCGTGCTCGCCGTCATCGACAGCGCCGAGCTCGGCGAAGCGCAGGCGTCCGTGAGCACGCTCGAAGCCGAGAAGCTCGCAGCGGATCGCAACCTCGAGCGCGAGACCTCGCTCGCCTCCCGCAAGCTCTCGACGGCGCGCGAGGCCGAGGTCGCGGCGGTCGAGGCCGAGCGCTATGGGCATTTGCTGGGCGCCGCGCGCCAGAAGGTCTCGGCGCTCGTGGGAGCGGGAGGGCGACCCCGGCGACTCGGCTCGCACGAGCTGCGCTCGCCGGTCAAGGGCACCGTCGTCGAGCGCAGCGTCGCGCCCGGGCAAGCGATCGAGGGCGAGATCGTCGCGTTTCGCGTCGCAAACCTCGATCACCTCTGGGTCGAGCTCGACGTGTTCGAGAAGAATCTCGGCCTCCTGGCGCTCGGCGATCGCGTCGAGCTCTCGCCGCTCGCCGCGACCTCGGCGACGTTCGAGGGGCGCGTGGCGCGCATCGGCGCCGTCATCGACGCGGACACGCGCAGCGCGCCCGTGCGCATCGAGATCGAGAACCGCGACGGGCGGCTGCGCGCCGGTCAGGCCGTCAACGCGAGCATTCACGCTTCGGCGGGCGGAGCGCGCGAGCGCATCCTCGTGCCGACGACGGCGCTCACCTTCGTCGACGGCAAGCCGACCTTGTTCGTGAAGAGCGGCGAGCATCGCGTGCGCGTCGCGAGCGTCGACATCGGCGCCACCAACGGCGCCGAGACTGAGATCCTGAAGGGAGTCGCGGCGGGTGAAGAGGTCGTGAAAGACGGCGTCTTCGCGCTGAAGAGCGAGCTCTTCCGCTGACCGACCAGGGTTTCGCGTGCTTCATCTCCAGTTCTGAAGCGCGCACGTTCGGCCCCTCCGCGTCGATGCCCGCACGTTGCGTGTGCCTGCGACGCGACGGAAGCTTCATTCGCGCGGAATCTTTCGTCATCGTCAGGGCATGACGACGACCCCGCGCGAGCCGCTCCACCCCGAAGAGACCCTCAGAGTACTGCCTCACCCGCCCACGGCGCAAGGCGCCGTTTTCCTGCTGCTTGGGCCCGTGGGAGCCGGCAAATCTACTCACGCGCTCGAGCTCGCGGGCAAGCACCGCGCGGTGCGCCTCACCCTCGACGACTGGATGGTTCGTCTCTACAGCCCCGACCGCCCCGACACGGGTGTCGTCGAATGGTACCAGGAGCGCGCCCGCCGCGCCGTCGCGCAAATCTGGGCGGTCACCACCGCGCTCGTCGAGTGCGGCGTCAACGTCGTCCTCGAGCTCGGCCTGATCGTGCGCCGCGAACGCGAGCAGTTTTACGCCCTCGTCCGCAACGCCCACGTGCCTCTCACGCTCGTCGTGGTCGATGCTCCGCGCGACGTACGGCGTGAGCGTGTGCAGGAGCGCAATCGCACGCGCGGTGCGACGTTCTCGATGCACGTCCCCGACGCCATCTTCGAGCTCGCGAGCGACCTCTGGGAGGCACCGGACGCCGTGGAGCTCGCCGAGTGGAACGGCGAGCGCGGAGAATGAGCCGGCTCCTGAGACTTCTCGTATCGCGCTAAGCAAATAGCCAGTTGTGCAACGCCGATCCACACACAGGGCAAACTTCAGAAGCTACTGAAAAACTAGGTGCTCAGCTCTGTTTCCGCGCCGCTGGTGTGAGCGTACAACAGCGGTGTCGCCTTGTTGCAACGCAAGCACACGTTGCGCGGCGACAGGAACGAACCGATGAAACCTCCCGTGATGGTTCTTGCGCTTGGAGCTTGGTTCGCTGGTGCGGCGTGCTCGTCCGAGACTCCCAACGACGCGCCGCCGAGCGCAGGCACCGGTGGAGCGGGTGGCGCCGGCGGTAGCTCGGCGGCGGGAAGCGGCGGGCACGCGGGCACGACCGGCGGCGCATCGACGACGATGGGCGGAAGCGCGGGTGCGTCCGTCGGCAACACGGGCGGCACGAGCGGCGGCAGCGCGAGCGGTGGTGCTGGCACGGGCGGCGGCGTGATGTCCGCGGGCGGCAGCGCCGGGCTCCCCGCCAGCGGCGGCATGAGCGGCACGGCGAGCGGCAGCGCGGGAACGGCACCCAGCGGCGGTGCCGGAGCCGGCGCGGGATCCACCGGGATGAGCGGCAGTGCCGGCGCGGGAGGCGGTAAGAGCGCGTTCGTCTACCACTACGGCGCCGACGTCGAGAACACGAGCCTCGATTGCACGGTCGCCGAACCCGCGGATCCGGCCTCGCTCCCCAAGATCCAGAAGCTCCCCGACCCCTTCATCAAGATGGACGGGACGAAGATCGGAAAGCGAAGCGACTGGCACTGCCGCCGCCAGGAGATCCTGAAACAGGCCGAGAAGTATATCTACGGCGAGCGCCCGGCGTTCGACAAAGTGAGCGGCGAGGTGAATAGCTCCAAGATCACCGTGCACGTCGAAGCGCTCTCGAAGGCCATCGACTTCAGCGTGACGGTGAAGCTGCCGAGCAAGGGCTCACCGCCCTATCCCGCGATCATCAATGTCGGCGCAAGCGGCATGACGATCGGCGAGAGCCGCGTCCTCGATCAGGGCGTCGCGGTGCTCTATTACAACATGTACGATCTCGGCAAAGAGGGCACCGCCGAGCAGTCGCGCGGCAAGCCGAACCCCGGCAAATTCTACGACCTCTACGGCGGCACTCACTCCGCGGGTCTCTTGCAAGCGTGGTCGTGGGGGGCGAGCCGCCTGATCGACGTGATCCAGCAGTCGGACGGCAGCGTCATCGACGTGGGCCGGCTCGGTGTCACGGGCTGCTCGCGCAACGGCAAGGGCGCGTTCGCCGTGGGCCTGTGGGACGAGCGCGTCGCGCTCACGATCCCCTACGAAACGAGCACGGGCGGCGTCCCCGCGTACCGCATCGTCGACGTCTTGAACACCGAGCGCACGGACCACAACTACTTCGGGCTGAACTGGTTGAGCGACGACTTCGAGCCGTTCGTCTACGCGAACGGCACCTCGAACGCCGTGAAGCTACCGATCGATACGCACTCGCTGATCGGGACGATCGCGCCGCGGGGCTTGCTCATCCTCGAAAATCCACACCAGACCCAGATGAGCGCACCGGCGGGGCATATCGCGAGCGTCGCGGGCTCGGAGATTTACAAGCAGCTCGGGTTCGAGAAGAACATCAGCTACATCTCGAACGTCAAAGACACGCCGCACTGCTCGTACAAGGACGAGTACACGGCGCCCCTCATCGCGAGCATCGCGACGTTCTTGAAGCACGAGGGCGAGCCGCCGGGCAAATTCGACCCCGGCGCAGAAGGCCAGCTCGAGCTCGCCGACTGGAAGGACTGGACCTCCCCGACGCTCGAAAATGACGTCACGCTGAGCGGGCTCACGCCGTAATCATCGAAGCTTCCCTTCCCGCCCGGAAGATCGCAGTAGATCCGCGGGGATCCCCGCGTGTACTCTGGCGGGGAGTCAGGTGGGCCTCGAGCAGACTTCAGCCCCAGCTCCGTCTCCCGTAGAACCCGGCGAAACGGTCGCGGGCAAATACCTCGTCGAGCGGGTGCTCGGCGTCGGCGGCATGGGCGTGGTCGTGGCCGCACGGCACGTGCACGTGCAGCACCAGGTCGCGCTCAAGTTCCTCGCGCCGGGGCTCGCCGGAGACGGTGCCTCCGTGACGCGCTTCTTGCGGGAAGCGCAGGCTGTCGGCGCCATTCGCTGCGAGCACGTGGCTCGCGTGATGGATGTCGGGCAGACGGACGCCGGCATCCCGTTCTTGGTGATGGAGTACCTCGAAGGCAAGGATCTCGCTCGCGTGCTCGAGCAGCGCGGCGCCCTGCCCGAAGCGGCGGCCGTGAACTACATTCTGCAGGCGCTCGTCGCGATCGCCGAAGCGCACGCGCTCGACATCGTCCATCGCGACCTCAAGCCGTCGAACCTGTTCCTCACCGAGCAGCCGGACGGCAGCCTGCTCGTCAAGGTGCTCGACTTCGGGATCTCCAAGGTGGCCGTGCCGCAAGGCGCGGGTGGACAGAACCTGACCATGACGGGCGGCCTCTTGGGCTCGCCGCTCTACATGTCGCCCGAGCAGATCCGCAGCGCCAAG
Source organism: Polyangiaceae bacterium (assembly GCA_036274215.1). Classification (GTDB taxonomy): domain Bacteria; phylum Myxococcota_A; class Polyangia; order Polyangiales; family Polyangiaceae; genus PMG-095. Next base: position 4,420 of record DASUGE010000359.1, read on the forward strand.
CTCGTCGACACGCGCTCGGACATCTGGTCGCTCGGCGTGATTTTGCACGAGCTCGTGACGGGCAAGCCTCCCTTCACGGGCGAGCAGGTGTCGGGCGTTCTGGCCTCGATCATCGCCGATTCACCGACCTCGGTGCGCGCGATGCGCCCGGAGCTGTCCGCGGGGCTCGAGCGTGTCATCGAGCGCTGCCTCGACAAAGCTCCGAGCAAGCGCTTCCCGAGCGTCGCCGAGCTCGCGCAAGAGCTCGCTCCGCTCGCGGGGCCCGAGGGTCAGGCCCGCGTGCGTCGCATCGTCCAGACCATGCGCCGAGCCAAGGGCACCCCGGAGGGCGCGCTCGACACGAGCGGCGCGCCGGTGGCTCAAGCGCACTCGGCGGCGGGCAGTCCGCTCATCGCGACCGCGGAGGGCTGGTCGCAGCCGCGCGGCGAGGGCGATCGGCGCGCGCTCTGGCGGACGGGGCTCGCGCTCGCGGTCGTGCTCGGTGCGGGAGGGATCTGGCTCGCAGCCAAGATGGGTCACGCTCCCTCGAGCCCCGTCGCCGAGCCGGAGGCGCACATGGCCGCACCGACCGTGCCGATCGCCGCGACGGCGTCGCCCGCGAATCCGCCCGGGGCGACGTCGCCGCCGCAAGCCACGCCGGTTCTCTCCACGCCGGAACCCGATGCCGCGAGCGCGCCGAGCACGGCTCCCGCGCCTCCTCCGACACCCAAGGCGGCTCACGCCAAGCCCGCCGCGAACGCCAAGCTGAAGCCGCCCGCGCCGGTGCGTCCGAAATCCTCAGGCCCCCGCGATCCGAGCGAGCTCATCGATGACCGCCGCTAATCCGTTGCGCACCACCACCTCCAGCGCGCTTTTGGCGCTAATCGTCGCGGTTCCGAGCCTCGCTCGTGCCGCCGGTACCGACGCGGCAGCCGCTGAAGTGCTCTTCCGCGACGGCAAGCAGCTGATGGCGAACGGCGACTTCGACCGCGCGTGCCCCAAGCTCGCCGAAAGCTATCGGCTCGATCCCGCGACGGGCGCGCTGCTGGCCACGGCGCTCTGCTACGAGCGAGCCGGGAAGCTTGCCACGGCGTGGGTGACGTACACGCAAGCGGCGAGCCGCGCGAAAGCCGAGCACTCCCCCGATCGCGAGCAGAGCGCGCGCTCCAAAGCGAACGAGCTCGAGGGCAAGCTCGACAAGCTCGTCGTGGACGTTGCATCCGGCAATCCGCCCGAGATCCTCGTGACGCGCGACGGCGTCACCATCGGCGAAGCGGAATGGGGCGTCGCGATTCCGGTCGACGCGGGCACGCACGTGGTCGAAGCCACCGCCGCGGGCAAGACGAGCTTTCGCACGGAAGTGATTGCGCGCGGCGCCGCGACCTCGCGCGTGACGATTCCGGTCCTCGCCGATGCCGCACCGGGCGCGGCAGCCGCGCCGCCCGACTCCGAAGCGCGGCCTGCCCCCGCGCGCGAGGAGCCCGCAAAGCAGGGCGCTCCGTTCTGGACGCCCCTCCGCATCGCCGGCGCAACGACGGCCGGGCTCGGCATCGTGGCGGTCGGTGTCGGCACCGTCTTCGGCTTTCGAGCGCTCTCCCTGAACTCCGACTCGAACGCGAATGGACACTGCGACGCGAACGACCACTGCGATGCGACCGGGGTCGAGCTCCGCAACGACGCCCGCGACGCCGGGACGATCTCGACCATTGCGATGGCCAGCGGCGCCGCGCTCCTCGTCGGAGGCATCACGCTCTTCGCCGTCGGCGCGCCCTCGAGCGAGAGCGTGAGCGTGTCGGTGCGTCCGGGTAGTCTTGTGTTGGGTGGTCGGTTCTAGGCTTGGCGACTCGCCGTTCTCGTCACGGGCTCGGATCGTAAACGCACCTGAAGCCGAAGCGTTTGTCGCCGTTCGAGTCGGGGTCGCGCCACGCGGGGCGGACGAATTCGGCGCTGGTGCTGTTCCAGCTCCCGCCGCGCGCCACGGGGCTCGAGTTGCACGTGGCGCCCGTATTCCAGCTATCGCACCACGTGCTGTCGGTCCATTCCCAGGCATTGCCGGCCATGTCCAGCACGCCCTTCTCGGTCGCACCGGCGGGATACGAGCCGACCGGCTTCGTATCGCCGACGAGATTGTTCCAGTTGAGGTGCGTGCTGGCGCTCGTCTCGGGTTCCGTCGAGCCCCACGGGTAGCGGTTGCCGTTCGGACCGCGCGCCGCGTACTCCCACTCGTTCTCCTTCGGCAAGCGCTTGCCGGCCCAGGTGCAATACGCGCGCGCCTTAGCCTGGCTGATGCAGGTCACCGGATGATTGTCACGACTCGAGCTGCTCGTGCTCCAGTTGCAGCCGCTTCCCGTGGGCGCTTGGCAGCCCGCGGCGTTCACGCACACTCGATACTCTGCGATCGTCACCTCGGTCTTGTCGACGCAGAGCGGGGGGAACGATTCGACGTGCTCGGGTTTTGCAGCGGTATTTCCGGGGGACGTCGCGATGTCGTTGGCGCCGATCGTTCCACTACCGGCAGGGAGGTAGGCCATCGGCGCACCTTCCAGCCCCACAACGTCACACGGATCGGTCGGGGTCGTGCCGCCCGTGCCGGCGCTCGTGCCCGCCATACCCGCCATGCCGGCCGTCGTGCCCGCCATGCCGCCGTTGTTCGTGCCACCGTTGTTCGTGCCACCGTTGTTGGTGCTACCGCCGTTGTTGGTGCTACCGCCATTCGAGCTGCCACCAGGATCGCTCCCCGCGTCGGTGCCGCCATCCGGATTGCCGCCGTCGCTTCCACCCGTCGCGCCGTTCGCGCTGCCGCCGTTCGTGGTGCCGCCGTTCGTGGTGCCGCCGTCTGCGCTCGCTCCCCCGCCGTTGGATGAGCCGCCACGCGACGCACCGCCGCTCGACGCCGCGCCGCCAGTCTCGTTCGCGCCACCCTTGCCGGCGCTGCTCGTGCCCCCGTTGCTCGCGCCGCCGGCACTCGGTGACGCTCCGCCTTTCGCCATCGAGGAGCCGCCTTCGCCCGACGTTCCCGGTGCGCCGGCGCTGCCGATCGGGTGCGGCTTGTCGATCCCGAACACCTCGTTGCACGCGCCGAAAAAGCCCGAGAGCGAGGCCACGATGGCGAGCATGCCGGCCGAGCCCGGGCCACCAACCCCCCCGGGCTGGCGCCTCTGCACCTGATTCACCACTGACCGAGCATACAGCACGGCCCGCGAAATTCGCACGTCCCGCGACGAGACGACGCGCGAAGTGCCGAGAGCAATCGGCCTTCGGGCCGTTGAGCGTTTCGTCGAGGCGTGCTCTAGATTTCCCTCCATGAGCGAGCCCAAGCGCTACCAGGGAGGTTGTCACTGCGGCAAAGTCCGCTACGAGGCGACGACCGATCTCGCCCGCGTGATCGAGTGCAACTGCTCGCACTGCTCGCGCAAGGGGTTTCTCCTGACGTTCGTCACGCCGGACGCATTCACGCTACTCGCCGGCGACGGCGAGCTCACCGAGTATCAGTTCAACAAGCACGTGATCCATCACGTCTTCTGCAAGACCTGTGGCATCCAGTCGTTCGCCACGGGAGCGAGGCCGGACGGCTCGCGGATGTACATGGTGAACGTGCGCTGCCTCGAAGGCGTCGAGCCAGGCTCGTACACCGTCACGCAGATCGACGGCCGCAGCCGTTGAGCACTGCCGTCACTCGCGCATCAGGCGCCGCCGGCACCCGCTCCGCCGGTCTCTCCCGCCGCGCCACCGGGCGCCTCACCACCACCGCCCTGACCGCCGCCGCCGCTCTGCCCACCGGCACCCGCACCACAATTCGGATCCGGAAACGCTTCTTGGTGAACCCACACGCCGTTGGTGCAGGTGAGGAACTGCCCGAAGCCGCACGGGTCGTCATTGCCGAGCGAGCAACGCTTACCTGGGGGCGTGCACGGTTTGCCATCGGCCGCGTCGAAGTCCGTCGGGCATTCGTTGCCACCACCGGCGGTGCCGCCGCCGCCCGCCGTGCCGCCTCCGCCCGCTGTGCCACCGTGCGCCGACCCACCACCCTGCGCGACATCGCCGCCCTGCCCTGCCGTGCCTCCGCGGCCGCTCGAGCCGCCCACGCTACCCCCGCTGATTCCGCCGGCGCCGCCCTTGCCGCTCGAGCCGCCTTTGCCGCCGTTTCCGCTCTTTCCAGCGCTTCCGCCCCGCGGGGTTTGCATGTCGTCGTCGGGGCCGTCGCCGTCCGTACACGCCGCCGCGAGAACGATCACGGCGCCGATCGCCGCTGCCTGAGAGAAGATGCGTTTCATGAGCGCTGACCAGAGCAACGAGCGTGCCAGCGCGTCGCACCCTCCGAGTCGGGCGCAGGGCATCGCACTCGTGCTGGCGCTCGCTGCCACGAGCGTCGCCTGCCGAGCGTCGCGAAACGAGCAACGCGCGGAGCCGTCGAGCGACGCAGCAGCGAGCGCGACCACGTCACCGCCCGCCTCGACGTCCGCGTCCGTTGCCGCACCCGATGTCGCGGCGCCGAACGCGAGCGCGTCTTCGACGGGAACCGTGGCGGCGGCGGGCGCTCTCAACGTGCTCGTCGTCACGATCGACAGCCTGAGAGCCGACGTGCCATGGCTCGGCTACGGGCGCCCCATCGCACCGAACCTCACGCGGCTCGCCGAAACCTCCGCTGTTTACACGCGCGCCTATTCGGCCTCGAGCTACACGGCGAAGAGTCTGTCTGCGTTCGTGAGCGGCCGTTTCGCTTCGACCCTGTACCGCGACGGACGCTTCTTCACCCGCTATTCGCCCGCCAATCACTTCCTCGGCGAGCTACTCCACGAGCACGGCGTGCGGACCATCGCCTGGCACTCGCACCTCTACTTCGGGCGTGACAGCGGACTCGAGCAGGGCTTCGACGTGTGGCGCCTGGTGCCCGGCATCCATTTCGATCCGGAGACGGACAACGACGTCACGAGCGACAAGATGACGGCGCTCGGCATCGAGCTCCTCGGCGACGCGAAGAACACGGGCGGGCGCTTCTTCGCATGGGCCCACTACATGGACCCGCACGACCAGTACCACGCGCATCCCGAAGCGCCGACCTTCGGCAAGCGCGCGCGCGATCGCTACGACCAGGAGATCTGGTTTGCCGACCTTTGGATCGGCAAGCTCTTCGCGTGGGGCGAGAGTCAGCCCTGGTGGAAAGACACCGTCGTGATCGTGACGGCCGACCACGGGGAGGCCTTCGGCGAGCACGGCATGTACAAGCACGCTTTCGAGCTCTGGGACGTGCTCACGCACGTGCCGCTCCTGGTGCACGGCCCCGGCATCGCCGCACGCCGCATCGAAGCGCGCCGCTCGCTCATCGACCTCACCCCGACCATCCTCGAGCTGTTCGGGAAAGAGCCGCCCGCGGATTTCGCCGGCAAATCGCTGCTCGCTGAGCTTCGAGGAGCCGCGCCCGACGAGCGCGAGCCGATCCTCACCGAGCTCGCCGAGGACACGCACAACCCGCCGCGCCGCGCGCTCCTCCAGGGCAACTTCAAGCTCATCGACTTCGGGCGCGGCCACGCGGAGCTCTTCGACCTTGCCGCCGATCCGGCGGAGAGCACCGACGTGGCGGCGAAGCACCCGCACGAATTCGAAGCGCTGAAGAAAGCCCTCGCCGACAAGTACGCCGCCATGCCGGTGGTCGCGCCCTTCGGCGGGCAGAAGCTGCACGACGGAGGGCGCGCCAACGGGCCGCGCGGACCAAGCTAAGCGCTAAGGCGGAGAGCGCCTCACGGCGCGGGACACGCGAACGGCGCCGTGCTCGGCACCGCATCCGACTGCGTGTGGATGACGGCCTTCCCGACGGCCATGTCGCTGAAGATCGCGTCCAGGCGATGAACGTAGTTGGGATCGACCAGCGGATCGTGGGCGGGCACCGTGATGTCGGCTGCGGGCAGCGCGTACACGGTGAACGTGTATTGGTCGGTATTACGCGCGGGAACCGGCAAACCGCAGCGCTCTGCAATCGTCACTTGCCAGGCGGGGCACGGCGGGAAGTAGCGCGTCACGCCGCGCGCCTGCACTTGCTGAGCACCCTTCAGCCCGTCGGGGAACTGCACGAGCGGCGACGCCGGATCCAAACCCTCGAGGCCGGCAGGCAGCGTGTGAATGTCGTGTGGGATGTTCCAGATCGCCCAGTGGTAGGCGTTGTTGAAGCCGGCGGCGGCGAGGACCGTCGTGTCGAGCAGAACGATCGCGTAGCTCTTCGTGCCCTTTGGGCCTTTGGTCCAAGCGAGCTCGGGCGAGATGCCGCTCGCGAACGGGTTGCCCTCGCAAGTGAACAGCGGGGGCTGCGCCGCACCATCGGCGAAGTCGGGACTCTCCACCTGGAACGGGAGATTCCCGAAGTGGTTTCCGTTGTCTTCTGCCTGTCCGACCTCACCGAGCGGCTCGCCCGTGTTCTCGGCGCTACAGCCGGCCGCCGCCATCGCGAGACAAAGCGAACCAATCATGCCAATCGCCTTCATGTCGTCCTCACTCCTGGTTTTGGGATCTGCGCCCTGGGCGGGTTCACTCGCGTGAATCCGGAGCTCTGCACGGTGGGGTGCCATGGACGCGGGCGCACTGTCCACATGAAGGTTTCCGCATGGGCTTTGGGCAAATGACTATGCGCCAATCGTCCAGCCCTCGGGCCGGGCAACGACCGTCGCGCATCACTCCGGAGGCTGCTGGAGCGGGCTTCGAGGCGGTGTACAATCCGCATTGGCTTC
>DASUGE010000360.1:0-3519 GCA_036274215.1 Polyangiaceae bacterium
GCCCCGAGCGGAGGGCACGTTTGCACGAGCTACGCGGGCTGTCCTGAAACGGCGCCCGTTCGCTGGTGCAACTACGACGGACCTCACACGCCCCTGCCCACCGACTCGGGCTCGAGCATGTCCTGGATGCCCTCCGAGACCTGGCCTTTCTTCAGCCAGTTCTGAGCGGCGAGGCGTCGCGAGACCGGAGAGCGCCTCGCGCGCGTGCACGGCGGCGACCGCGTCCGCACCGGTGCTAGAGCGGATCGATGAACCCTTCCGACGCCGAGCTCAGAGCGCTCCTCCGCGCCACGCGGACCATCGCCGTGGTCGGCGCGTCGTCGAAGCCCGATCGCCCCTCGTACGGTGTCTTCGCTCGCTTGCAGCGCGCCGGCTATCGCGTGATCCCGGTGAACCCGTTCGAGACGGAGGTGCACGGCGAGCGCGCGTATCCGTCGCTCGCGGACGTGCCAGAGCCGGTCGAGCTCGTCGACGTCTTCCGGCGCGCCGAGGAGACGCCGCCCGTCGCCGACGCGGCGGTGCGCGCTCGAGCCAAAGTCTTCTGGCTGCAGCTCGGCATCGTGAACGAGGACGCGGCGGCGCGGGCTCGAGCCGGCGGGCTAGTCGTCGTGATGGACGCGTGCATCGCCGTCGTCGTGAGTCGCCTCGGCATCAGCGTCCCGTAAAAGCGTGCTCGCGGCGCTCGGTCGACGTTGCGCACCTCGCGCTACATGTCGGCACAAGGGGGTGCTTGCGCCCCCCGCCGAGGCCCACAATGATGGCTCGATGCAAGCGCGTTACCTTCCGCGCCTCGCGCTCACCGGAATCGTCGCGTGCTTCACGGCGGCGAGCGGCTGCAGCGGGGGCGACTTCGAGTCCGCCCCCACTCCGAACGCCGGCACGGGGGGAACGAGCGGCACGGCGGGCAGCGGTAGTGGCGCGAAAGGCGGCACCGCGGGCAAGGGCAGCGGCGGTGCAGAGGCGGGAGCCGGGAGCTCGCGCGGCGGTAGCGGTAGCGGAGCAACGGGCGGCACCACGGGCGAAGCCGGCGCGGGCACCGGCGGCGGCACCGGCGGCACCGACGTGACGAACAAGGCCGGCGCCGGCGGCGACGCCGTCGTGGGCAACGACTGCTCGACCATCACGTGCCGGAACGCCGGCACGTGCGTCGAGAAAGACGGCGTACCGCACTGTGAATGCGCGCCCGGCTTCGCGGGCAGCCTGTGTGCCACGAACGAGAACGACTGCGAGCCGGATCCCTGTGAGAACGGCGGCGTATGCGAAGATCGCGTAGCGAGCTACTTCTGCGGCTGCCTACCGGGTTTCACCGGCAAGACGTGCGACACGGCGGGCAGCCACTGCGAGCCGAACCCGTGCCGCAACGGCGCGCCGTGCGAGGATCTCGCGAACGGCTTCCACTGCGAGTGCACCGCGGGCTTCAGCGGCGACGATTGCTCGACCAACACCGACGAATGCTCGAGTCACCCGTGCCAGAACGGCGGCACCTGCCTCGACAGCGTCGCCAACTACGTCTGCAGCTGTCCCGAAGGCTACGGCGGCAAGAACTGCGAGATCGCCGTCACGGGCTGTGACAGCGACCTTTGCCAGAACGGCGGCACCTGCCACGAGAGCGGCGGCAGCGTCAGCTGCGAGTGCACGCCACTTTACGCCGGCACCTATTGCGAGCTCACACGCTACATCGCCGTGATGGCGGCCGAGGCTCACACCTGCGCGCTCCGCGGCAATCACACCGTGTACTGCTGGGGCCGTAACAACTCCGGCGAGTCCGACGCTCCGGGCGACAAGCTCGAGACGCTCGACGGCCCCGTGATGCACGCCTGCGGCCTGCGCGCCGACGGCGGCGTCACGTGCTTCGGCTCGAACGGCTACGGCGAAGCGGACGCCCCCGACGGGAAATTCCTCGACGTGAGCGCCGGCGGTTGGACGCACAGCTGCGGCGTCACGGAAAACGGCACCATCCTGTGCTGGGGCGGCGATCCCTACGGCTTGGGTGTGCTCGACTATCCGACCGACAAGAACTACGTCGCCGTCGCGGTCGGTTACTACTTCGGGTGCGGCCTCAAGCAGGAGGGCACGGTCGTCTGCTGGGGCGACGACAACTACGGGCAGAAGGACCCGCCCGACGGGGTGACGTTCAAGAGCATCGACGCCGGCTACTGGAACGTCTGCGGCATCACCGATACCGACGAAATCCGCTGCTGGGGTCTCTCGCGCGGCAAGAGCCCGACCGGGAAGTTCAAGCAGGTGTCGACGGGCGTCGAGCACACCTGCGCCGTGGCCGACGACGACACCGTCACGTGCTGGGGCAATACGGATGACGACCGCACGCTCGCGCCGGACGGTGCGTTTCTCGAGGTCTCCGCGGGCGGCTCCCACAGCTGCGGCCTCCGGCCGGATTGGAGCATCGAGTGCTGGGGCAAATCGGACGAAGGTCCCGCACAGCTCTAACCGTCGCTGCTGCGTGCGCGGCAGCATGCGGCATCAGCCGGCGGCACGACGTCGCGCCGACGTTCGACGCGGGCGGCGCGCCGAGCGGCGGCACGGGCGGATCACCGAGCGGCAACGCGGGGCGACCACCCTCGACCTCGACGGCGGACCCGCTCACGCTCGTCGAGTATTGCCTCGCCGAAGCGGAGCTCTACTGCTCGCGCGCGGAACGATGCTGCGGCGCGCAAGGCTACTCGGTGATCGCCGCGCCTTGCTACGAAGAGCGCCGGCAGCGCTGCATCGAAATGAAGGAGCCGCCCGGCTTCGACCCGCTCGCGGCGGGCGAGTGCATCCAGAAGCTCAGCGCCTCGTGGAAAAGCTGCAGCCAGCGCGCGGACGACCCGCTCGCGCGCGACACGTCGGCGGCGTGCGCGCGCGCGTTCCCGAAGGAGCTCGGCGCGCTCGGCGAAGCGTGCGGCGCCGACGGCTGTAAGCAAGAAGCCGATCGCACGGTGTTCTGCGACAACCGTTCGGACGGTGTCGGGACCTTCCGCTGCATCGCCGGGGGAAAGCCGTCGGGTGCGGGGGAAGCGTGCGGCGTCGAAACGCGCTGCGGGGACGCGCTCGTCTGCATCGACGCCGCCTGCGCGCCGCGGCTCGAGGACGGCGCGGAGTGCGGCCGGCCCGAGCACTGCGCGTCGGGCTACTGCTGTCCCGCCTACGAGTGCCCCTCGGGCTCGACGTGCCTCGCCGAAGGGGTCCCCTTCGACGGTCATAGCGACTGCGCGCGCCTTGCGACGCTCCCGCTCGCCATCCGCACGGGCCACGCGGACGGCACGACGGTCGTCGGCGTCGACGGCTCGAGCGTCTACTTCAACGAAGGACTCGCGCTGATGCGCGCCGACCTCGACGGCTCGCATCTCACCACCTTCGCGACCATTCCCGCGCCCGACGACCACGCTCGCTTCTACCCGGTCGCGCTCGCCTTCGACGCACAGTCCGTCTATTTCGTGAACCGCGAAGCGCTCGGGCGCGTCGACCGCGCGACGGGCCTCGCCCAGGTCATTTCCCTCAAGGAGGGCAACCCGAGCT
>DASUGE010000361.1:0-3148 GCA_036274215.1 Polyangiaceae bacterium
GTCGGCGCTCAGGCCCGTGACGGGCTTCTGCAGGCGCTCGGCGAAGTGCCGGATCTGGGCGCGCGCGAGCTCGAGGATGTCCGCGCCGCGCTCGCGGAGCGGCGGAATGTCGACGCGGAACACGGCGAGCGCTCGGTACAGGTCGTCGCGCAGGCGTCCGGCCTGGACGGCGCCGAGCGGGTCGTGGTCCGAGCCGGCGATGACGCGCATCTGCGGCACCCCTGCGCCCGGACGCGCGGAGCGCTGGGCCATGATGCCGTCGAGCAGGCGCAGCAAGCGCGCTTGGAGCGCCGGCGTGAGCGTCGTCAGGTGGTCCAGAAACAGGGTCCCGCCCTGCGCCGCGGCAATGACTCCAGGCGCGCCACGCTCGCGGCCCCCGAGACTCGGCTGATCTTGACCGAAGAGCTCGGTGCCCGTCGTGTCTTCGGCGTAGAGCGCGCAGTCGATCTCGACGAACGGAGCGCCGTTCGCGCCGGCCTCGCCGAGCGCGTGGAGCGTGCGCGCGGCGAGCCTTCGGCTCTCGCCGGGCGAGACGATCAAGACCGGCGTGAGCGCGCTCTGGCTCACGCTCACGAGCTTGTCGCGCGTGTCTTCGGGTAGGGGAACGTCGAAGGGTTCGGCCAGGGTGGCGGCGTCGGGCCTGGGTCCGAAGGTGCGAAGATTCGGGGCAATCGTCATCGTGGCCTCCTTGTCATTAGGCTCCGCTGGGGAGCGAGGGTTTGAGCCGGCGAAGGGCGAGCGCTTCACGGATCCGGCTCGCCACGTAAAAGCTGACGGGAAGTCCAATCAAAGTGAGCAGTGCCGCGGACAGCGTCCCGCCCACGACCACCACTGCGATCGGTCGCTGCGTCTCGCTGCCGATCGCGTGCGACAGCGCCGCCGGCAGAAGACCGAGCGACGCGAGCAGCGCCGTGACCAGCACGGCTCGGAGTCGCTCGCGCGTGCCGTTGAACACGGCGTCGTAGAGCGGCTCGCCGGTACCGAGACGCGTGCGAATCGCCGCGACGACGAGCACGCCGTTCAAGACGGCTTGCCCGAGAAGGGCGATGAAGCCGACCGCCGCCGACACCGACAACGGCATGCCCGCCGCCGCGAGCGCCACGACGCCGCCGATCAACGCAAACGGCACGTTGAGCAGGATCAGCATGGCGTCGAAGACGGAGCCGAAGGCCGAAAACAAGAGCAGAAACGTGATCGTGAGCGCGAGCGGGATCACGAGCTTGAGCCGCTGCATGGCGCGCTCCTGATTCTCGAACTCGCCGCCCCACGTCATCTGATAGCCCTGGGGGAGCTTCACTTCGTCGCCCACGCGCCGCTGCGCTTCGGCGACGAACGAGCCGAGGTCGCGGTTGCGCACGTTCATGCGCACGCCGACGTAGCGGCGCCCGTTCTCGCGCGTGATCGCGGCGCGGCCCGTGCCCATCGTCACGTCCGCGAGCGCCGAGAGCGGGATCAGCGAGCCGTCCTTGAGCGGCAGCATGATGCGCGAGATGGCGCCGATGTCGGTGCGCGACGACGGCGGCAGGCGGACGGTCACGTCGAAGCGGCGCTCGCCGTCCCAGATCTCGCTCGCGACGTGCCCGCCCATCGCGGTCTCCACGTAGTTCTGGACGTCGCCCAGATCGAGGTCGAAGCGCGCGAGCGCGGCGCGATCGATGTGCACGGCGAGCTGGGGTGTCTCGCCCGACTTCACGACGCCCACGTCCGCTGCACCCGGGATCTTCGAGAGCGCGATGTCCGCCTTCTCGGCGGCTTCCTGCAATTCGCCGAGGTCCTCGCCGTAGATCTTGAGCGCGATCTGGCCGAACTGCCCGGAGATGTTCTCCGCGACGTTGTCGCGGATCGGCTGCGAGAAGTTGTAGTCGATGCCGGGAACCTCCCCGAGGTTCTTGGCCATCTCCGCGATGAGGTCGTCGAGGTCGTGCATCTCGTGACGCCACTGGTCGAGCGGCCTGAGCTTCACGAAGATCTCGAGGTTCGAGGGCAGCGTCGGATCGGTGCCGTCCTCCGGGCGCCCGAGCTGCGACAGCATTTCGGTGACCTCGGGCGTGCGGCTCAGGAGCTCCTTCAGGTGCGGCGTGAGCTTGCGCCCTTCGCTGAGCGACATGTTGCCCGGCAGCGTGAAGGTCACGTAGAGCGCGCCTTCGTTGAGCGCCGGCAAGAACTCCGAGCCGAGGCGCGGCACGAGGATGCCCGTCGCCGCGAGCGCGCCGGTCGCCGCAATCAGCACGACGGCGATGTTGTTCATCGCGAAGCGCAGCGAGGGGTCGAAGGCGCGCTGCGCCCACACGAGCAGCGGTGAGTCGCGCATCGGCTTCGGCTTCCGCAGCGCGAAAAAGCACAGCACCGGCACGAGCGTGAACGTCATCAACAGGGCGCCGAGCAGAGCGCTCACCACGGTGTTGGCGAGCGGCGAGAAGATGCGGCCTTCCACGCGCTGCAGCGAGAAGATCGGCAGGTACGCCGCGATGATGATGAGCAACGAGAACAGCGTCGGGCGCGCGACTTCCCTCGCCGTCTGGAACAGCGTTTCGGCAAACGTCGCCGGGTCGCTCCCGTCGTCCTCCCGGTGCGAGAGCTTGTGGAACAGGTGTTCCACGAGGATCACGGCGCCGTCCACGATGATGCCGAAGTCGACGGCGCCCATCGAGAGCAGGTTCGCCGACATGCCGCGCGTGTGCAGGTACGCGAACGACGCCGCGAGCGAGAGCGGAATCACGGCGGCGACGATCAGCGCCGCGCGCCACGAGAGCGTGAACGCGAGCAGCACCAGGACGACGAGCACCGCGCCCTCGGCGAGGTTGTGGAACACGGTCGTGAGCGTCGTGCCCACCAGATCGGAGCGGTCGTAGAAGGCGGTGACCTTCACGCCGGGCGGTAGCAAGCGCTCGTTGAGCTCCTTGAGCTTCTCGCGCAGGCCCGCGAGCACGACGGACGGGTTCTGCCCGCGGCGCATGAGCACGATGCCTTCGACGGCGTCCTCGTCGAACCCGCGCGTGACGACGCCCTGGCGCGGCTGATAACCGTCGCTCACCTGCGCCACGTCCTTCACCGTGACGGCGACGCCGGCGTGGTAGCCCACGCGCACGCGCTTCACGTCGTCGAGGCCGTTGAAGATGCCGAGGCTCCGGATCACGAACATCTCCGA
>DASUGE010000362.1:0-4648 GCA_036274215.1 Polyangiaceae bacterium
GTGCTTGAAGTAGCCGACGAGGATGCCCTCGGGGCGCGGATCGTCGAAGGTGGTGTGCCAGAGCTCGAGCGGATCGTCGCTCGAGGCGTAGCCGCTGAGGCCGCTCGCTTCCCAGAAGCGGTTGTCGACCTGCAGTGCGACGCGCGTGACGGCGCTGAAGTAGGCTTCCTCCGTCGCACGTTGCTTGCCGGGCGAAAGGGGCGGCTCGAACGCCACGCGCTTGAGCGGCGGCAGCGGCGCGGCCCAGATCATGTAATCGGCCTGGAAGGCGCGCTCCCGGCCGTGTTCGACGGCGACGACGGTGACGCCCGCCGCCGTCTGTTTCACCGCGACGACGGGGGAGCGGTAGTGGATGCGCTCGCCGAGCGCCGCCGCGATCGCCGTCGGCAGCCGCGAATTGCCGCCGGGGATGCGCCACATCATGCGGGCGCTCAGGAGCATCGGCAGGATGCGCATGCGTCCGAGCGTCGAGGCGCGGTCGGTCTTCGGCTCGAAGACGCCGATGGCCTGGCCCGCGAACACGTCGAGCGACATCCCTTCGCGCTTGCAGAGCTCGCGCACGTCGATGTCGTTCGCGCGCAAGCTCTCCGGGGGATAGTCGGGGGAGGCGATGTCGCGCAACGAGAGCAGCAGCGGCTGCATCTTCGACTGAAGCACGTTGCGCGGGCCTCGCTTCTTCTCGTCGGCCGTGAGCTCGAGCGGGAGCTTCGAGGCGTCGAAGCTCTTCCCGCGCGGGTAGCGGTAGGTCTTGCCGCGGAAACGCAGCACGTCCTCGCCGCCCTTGCCCGGCTGGAAGGGCTCGAGCGGTAATCCGAAGCGATCCACGTAGCCGAGGGCGAGCGTGTGCACGTTCGGCACGCGTGCCGCGCCGAGCTCGGCGAACTGACCATTTTTGAACGGCTCGTAGGCCGTGAACACGCGCCCGCCGGGACGGTCGCGCGCTTCGAGCACCGTGACCTCGTGCCCGTGATCGACGAGCACGGTGGCGGCGGCGAGTCCGGAGAGCCCAGCACCTGCGATGACGATGCGGCGGGGGCGCTCGTGCTTGAGTGCTTCGAGCCCCCGGGCGACACCGCCGAGCCCTGCGGCTCCGGCGAGCGACGCGGCGCCCGCGAGCCATTGTCTGCGCGTCAGAGTCACAGGAAAAGCCTCCCCAAAAGGCCGGCGAGCAGCGATGACGAAAGCCCGAGCTCGACGAGCATTCGCGACGGAGGGCCGCTTTCGACGCGGCGGACACCGAATGCGAGGAACGCGAGCCCGACGAGCGCTGCCGGAACAAGCGTGGCGAACGGGACGAGGTCGCGATGAGACCAGCTGGACAGCGCCGTCAGGAGCGCGACGCCGGCCACGACGGTGAGCCCATAGTGCTGCAAGCCGCGGGGCGCGCGGGACCACGGGATCGCGCGCTCCACCGCGAGCAGCAGCGCCAAGGCCACCGTCTCGCACACGAGCGAGCGCCCGACGTTACCGAACAGCGTCGCCCAGCCGAGGAAGAGCTGGCGATAGACGAGCTCGATCACGAGCCAGGCGAAACCCGTCCACGCCGTTAGGTTGAGCAGCGTACCGCCGCGCGCGAGCTCCGCGCCCAGCGTGGCGTTCTTCCGCAGCGCACGGACGCCGAAGCGAATCGCCAGGATCGCGAACAGCAGCGCGAACACGATCGGCACGAGCGCCCGCAGGAGCTCGATTCCCGCGCCGGGAGAACCGACGCGTACGCCGACCGCGCCCCCCATGACCGCGGAGCCTGCCTGCGAGACGACGAGCGCCATGCCACCGAGCGCGACACCGAACGCCACGAGGGCACGAAGGACAGAAGCGCGCGACCTGCTGTTGGGTGCGGGAGCCTACCCCGAGAACCCGAAGGATATAAACACCGGTTAGCTCGATCGGAGCCTCCCTGCCGTCTGGATTACACTGCAGACCGTCCAGGGAAGAACGAGCCATGATCCGCGTCGCTGAGCTTCATGTCTATCCGGTCAAGGCTTGCCGCGGCATGCGGGTGAGCTCGGCGCGAGTGGTGGAGCGAGGGTTTGCGGGGGATCGGCGCTGGATGATCGTCGACGCCGAAGGTCGGTTCGTGACGCAACGCACCGAGAAGCGGCTCGCGCTCGTGACGGCGCTGCTCGCGAAGGACGAAGCGCTCGAGCTCTCGGCACCGGGAGCGGGCAGCATCCGGTTGCCGGCCACCCACGAAGCCGGCGCTCGGCGCCCGGTCCAGGTCTGGAGTCACGTCGGCACGGCCGTTCTGCACCCCGAAGGGAGCGCATGGATCAGCGCCTTCCTCGGCGCGCCGCATTTTCTCGTCTACATGCCGGACGACGAGCGGCGCCCGGTGAACCCCGAGCGCGCCCGGCCGAACGACATCGTCGGGTTCGCTGACGCCTATCCGGTTCTGCTCATCTCCGAAGCTTCGCTCGTCGCGCTCAACGCTCGCCTCGCTGCGCCCATCACGATGCAGCGCTTTCGTCCGAACATCGTGGTGACGGGCTGCGAGCCGTTCGCCGAGGACACGTGGGCAACGCTGACGATTGGCTCGCTCGGCTTTCGGGGGGTCAAGCGCTGCGATCGCTGCGTCGTCACGACCGTGGATCCCGAGACGGCGGAAGCCGGCGTCGAGCCGCTGCGCACGCTCGCGACCTTTCGCCGCGAAGACGGCAAGGTGTGGTTCGGGATGAACCTGATCCACGACGGTCCCGGAACGCTCCGTGTCGGCGACGAGCTGACTCCGGGCGTGCCGTAACGGCTAGTTCGGGTACTTCACCGCGCTGAAGACGCTCTGAAGCTCGCTCGACAGCGCGCCGTCCGTGCGGCTGATGTCCGCGCCCGTGTCCCAGAGCACGGGGACGATGCCGCGGGACAGCGCCGCCTTCGCGACGGCGGTCATCCACGCGACGCGGTAATTCGATGCGCGCATTTTCGTGGTCGCGAACTCACCGAGGATCACGGGCACCTTCCGCTCGGCGCTGAACGCGGCAAGCTTCGTGAAGAGGCCGTCGAGCTGGGTCTGGTCCTCGCTCGTGCCCCAGGTGGTGAAGGCCGAGCTATCCTCGAGGATCGTGAACTGGTACGGCGTGTAATAGTGGAGCGAGAGGAAGAGCTTACCGGGTCCGGCGGGATCGGTGGGCAATTGGAACTCGGACACGCACGTCTTGTCGATGTCGGTGTTGAAGCCGGCGACGAGCAACGCGCGCGTCGCATTGGCGCCGCCCTGCGCGCGCACGGTATCGACGAAGAGCTGATTCATCTCGTTCAGCGGCGGGATGTCCGGCGTGCCGTACGGCATGTTGTCCTTCGTCCAGCGGCCCTCCTCGTTCATGCCTTCGAGGATCAGCTGATTGCCCACGCCCGCGAACGCCGTGCCGATTTGCTGCCAATAGGCCGCAAATTTCGTCTTGATCGCCGTCGTCAGCTGGTAGGGGGGGTTGCCGTTTTCGTTGTCGATCCAGCCGTTGTCCCAATGGATGTTGACGATGGCGAACATGCCGGCGTCGATGATCCAGCCGACCACTTCTTTGACGCGTGCCGTCTTGGTTGCGTCGATCGTTCCGTTGTTGGCGTAGGTATCCCACGCCACCGGGACGCGGACGGTCTTGATCCCGTGGCTCTTCATGCCCTGGATGTACGCCTGGGTGATCAAGGGCTGACTCCAGCCCGTCTCCCAGGACGCCGTGTTTTCGAGCGTATTCCCAATGTTGGTTCCGAAGCCCATCGCCGCGACCATCGCGCCCGCGTCGACGCCCGCACCGCCCGCGCCGCTCGCGCCGGCGCTCCCGCCGGAGCCCGCCTGGCCGAGACCGCCCGCACCGCCGCTCGGAGCGCCCGCACCTCCCGCAGCGCCACTGCCGCTCGAGCTGCCGCCGAGCGAAGCGCCACTAGCGCCGGATGCTCCATTGGTCGCGCGGCCACCGTTCCCCGCGGTCGTCGTTCCGCCAGCGCCCGCCGCTGGGGCGCCGCCGCTTCCTCCTCCGCCGTTGCCCGCGATGCCGGCTTGGGCCCCGACTCCTCCGCTTCCGGGAGCGCCTCCGTTCGACGGCTGCGAGCTGCCCGCCGTCCCAGCCCCCGGCGACCCGCCGCTTAAACCGCCCGTTGCGCCGCCGTCCTTGACGGAAGCTCGAGGTGCCGGCTCGGAGCAGGCAGGAGCGAGGCTGCCGAGCAGGCAAACCCCGAAGATGGCGGCAGCGTGAGCGGCCCGGGTTGTCATTTGGGGCCTCGAGTGCGTGCTCCGCACGGCTGGCAAGGGCATTTCAGGGTGCAACCCGGACGCAGTTGCGCTGGGCCCCCCGAACCCTTCGAGAAAAAGTCGCCGCGGACCTACCTGCGGAGTGCGCCGTGGAGCTCCAGGTTCACTTCGCGCAGCGTCTTCCGGCGCGCCACCGGCTCTCAGCGCCCCGCTTCCCGGTCCAAAAGCCGCCCCTGAATGGCCTCTGCGACGTGCGGCTGTCGCACGCGCTCGTCGCCTTCGAGATCGGCAATAGTGCGGGCGACGCGCAGCACTTTGACGAAGGCGCGGGCGCTGAGACCGAGCTTGTCCACGGCAAGCTCCATGAGGCGCTTAAAGTCGCGCTCGATGGGCGCCACCTGCTCGAGCTCCGCGCCCGAGAGCGTCGAATTCACGTGCGCATTCAAGCGGAGTGCGACCGCGCGGCTG
>DASUGE010000363.1:0-9379 GCA_036274215.1 Polyangiaceae bacterium
GTCGCGGCGGCTCGAGCGCAGCCCAACCGTCGTCGCGGAGTCGCTCGACGTGGTCGGGGTGCAGCGCGAAGACGGCGCCGTTGCGCAGCACGATCGGCACGGCGCGCTCGTGTGCCGGCACCCGCTTCCACCCCGTCGTGCGTTTCACGAGACACAGCTCCCGCGGACGGCACACGACTTCCGGATCCGCGAACCCGAGCACGCCATAGAGCGCGCCGCGCGGAGCACCGAGCGGTCCGAGCTCGCTCGGCTCGGGTCGAAACGAGCCGTGCCGAAAGCGGAGGTAGACGGGGATCTCCTTGCCCGCCTCGGCGGGAGCAAACCCCATCAGGCGCGGCTGGTCGTCGCGCCCGAAGAAAAGCTCGACGACCGCGCCGGGCGGCAGCCGAGGGGGCGGGAGCTCGCGCGCCGTTGCGCCATCGAACAGCGTCACGCTTTGCCCGGACCAGACCGCCATGCGCGGCGGCGTGCCCACCGCGGCAGAAAGAACCGGACCGGGAAGGACCTTGGTGAGCTCGAGCGGCGAAAGCTCGCTCTGCGGCGTGTCCGGCGAGCACAGCGACGGACTGGGGCGGGCAGGGGGCGCAGTGCTGCCGCTCGTCGCCGTCGTGGCGACCGGTGTCTGCAACGGCCGAGCGCCCAGCGACGTGACCTCGGGCCGCGCCTCGGCGTGAGCAGGCTCCGGTACCGCTGCGGGGTTGGAACAGCCGAGCGCGACCATCACGAGCGCTCGCGAGAAGCTGGTGCGAACGTCCGAAGGGTGCTTTCCTCGGCCCATGGTCAACGTGCGGACTCTCGTCTTGATAGCATGCGGGCTCGGGGGTGCGGTCGGCTGCGGGTCGTCGGCGCCGCCCGGCGTGGACCCCAACACCGCCTACTCGATCGCGAGCGACATCGAAGCGAAAGCGAAGGTCGCGGAGACGAGCCTCGACGCGTGCAAAGAAGACAAGAACCAGTGCGAGGCCGTCGCCGCGAACCTCCGCAGCATTCAGGACCAAAGCTCTAGCCTGCAGCAGACCGCCGTCGCAGCAGGCGCGAAGAGCCCTTAAGCGCTCGCCGTTTGGGCGACCTCGAGACGAAAGGCTCGCTCGATCGCTTGCACCAGCCCGATCACGTCGTCGAGCGTGTGGTGGCACGTGAGCATCAGGCGTATTCCGGCACGACCCCGCGACACCGCCGGATACGCGGCAAGATTCACGTAGTAACCTTGTGCGAGCAGGCTGCGGGCGACTTCCGTGGTGCGCTCCAGCGACCCGATCTCGATGAAACGAATGGGTGAGCGGCTTGCGCTCGTGCAGGAAATGCCCACGCCTGCCGCCAGTCGGTCGAAAAGGTCGATGCGCGTCCGCAAGGCGGCTTGCCGCTGGCTGAGCTCGTCGGAGAGATGAACGCGCGCCGAAGCGATGCCGGCGCCGAGGGACGCCGGTGGCAGCTGGCCGGAGAACATCAGGGTGCCGCCGCAAGCAAGAATGCGCTGCGCGCTCGCGGGCTCGCGCAGGACGAGCAGGCCTCCCCCCGCGCCGAAGCCTTTGGATAGGCTCAAAGCGACGGTCATCTGCGGGTGCAGCCCGTGCTCGCCGAGGACGACTCCGGCGCCGTGGCGGCCGGCCCACCCGACGCCGTGCGCGTCGTCGACGTAGGCGTGCAGGGCGGGCACGCGGTCCAAAAGGTCGAGCAGCTCGGGGAGGGGGGCGAGGTCACCGCGCATGCTGTAAACCCCGTCGCACAGGTAGAAGACGCGCTCGTGCCGCTCCAAAAGCTCTTTCGCGTAGCGCTCGAGCACGTCGATGCGATTGTGGGGAACGACCTCGCACCGTATGCCCCGCTGGGCTAGCGCCGGCAGCACCGCCTGGACGCTCGAGTGCACGAGCACGTCGAAACAGACGGCGTCCCGATCGCCGATCAAGATCGGCAGCGCGGACTGATGGGCGAGCGAAGTGCTCGGCGCCACGACCACGGGCCAGCCGCCGACCATCTCGCGCAGCAGTCCCTCGAGCTCGTCGTACAGGGGCAGTCGAACGTACGAGCGCGACGACGAGAAGATCACGCCATAGCGCTCGACGGCGTCGCAGGCGGCTTGCTTAAGCCGCGCATCGGTCTCGAGCCCGAGATACGAGCAGCTCCCGAAATGAACGGCCTGCCCCGCGCGAAGGTCGATCTCGCGCCCACCGAGGTGCGCATTTTGGATCGCTTGTTGAACCAGTCCGACGGCGGCGACGCGATCGACCGCCGCCTGGATTTTGTCGAGACGCTCCCTAGTCGTCGAACCCATGACGAGCCTCCACCCCGCGGCCCCGTTGGCCGCGACGTGGGCTCACGCTCTCACGAGTCCCGCGTATCGAGAACCCTGGTCGAGCGCATGACATCGCTGACGGCGGGTCACGAATCCGCGTCTCGAGCCGGCGCGCTCCCGGCGAAATTACTCATGCGGTTCGGGGTTCGCCGCGCCTTCCGCCACCGCGCGCAGCGCCCGTCGCCCGAGCTCGCGTCCCGCGGCCGTGGCGAGAGCGCCGCCTGCCGTCTTGAGCGTATCCTTGATGACGCTGCGGCGCGGCTCGGGCGGCTCGACGCTGACGTACGCGGGACCAAGCAGCCGGCTGGCGAGCTCGAGGAGTGCCTCTCGCCCGCGTTGCTTCCGGTGTCGAACCGCCCGCATATAGAGCAACACCCCGAACATGACGGCGGCGGCCGCGCCCGCACCGACGAGGATCCCCGGATGGCGCTCGACGGTGGCGCGGGCATTCTGGACCCATTCGCTGGCACGCCGCCGGCCTGCCTCTAGCTCGCCGGCGCGGCCGTTGGCTCGCGCGCGGCGCTCTTTGGCTCGCTCGGACGGATCTTGCGCTCGTTCATGGGGGGAGTCGTTCATGTCAGGGGGCTCCTTGGCTGGTCACAACCGCGTGCTCGGTCCGGCTTCTTTCGTCGCCTGCTCGACGGTCGAGGCGCCACCGCCCACCGGCGCCACGATGCCGCACGGCAAGCCAACGATCACAGGCGTTTGCGCGGACATGCGGGGAGCGCAAGCAAGCGGGGTGCCAGGCCGGCCGAGCGTCGTTCCGCGCGCCGCCTAGCGGATTTCGGGCAGCGACTCGGTTTGGTACGCTAGGCGGTTATGGCTCAGGGATACGACACGATCGAGCTCGTCCCACGACCGCGCCGTTCGAAGCTCGGCATCATCGGATGGCTCTTGTTTCTGCTGCTCGCAGGCGGAATCTACGCGTTCGTGCGGTACATGCACCTCCCGCTGCGCGCCGAGCGCGATCGATTGCGTAGCGACCTGGCAGCGGCCGCGGATCGCGAAAAGAAGCTCAAGAAAAGCGTCGCGGACGTGGAAGCACGCGTCGGGGAGCTCGACTCGAAACAACAGCAGCTCTCCGGCAAGCTCGCCGAGACCGAGGCAGAGCGCGACAAGCTCGAAGGCGAGCTGAAGCGTGTGCAAACCGAGCTGTCCGCGATCTTGGAGCCGCAAATCACGGCGGGTAACGTGCGCATCAAGCGGCGCGGGAACGAGCTCGTCGTCGACGTTTCCGACCAGATCCTGTTCGATTCGGGCCGGGCGGAGATCAACGACGAGGGTCAGAAGGTCCTCGCCCAAGTCGCCCCGAGCCTCGCTGGGTTGCCGGGCTACACCATCCAAGTCGGCGGCCACACCGATCGCACCCGCGTCGTCAATCCCGAGACGCAGGAGCGCTTCCCGACCAATTGGGAGCTCTCGACGGCGCGCGCCACCAACGTCGTGCGTTTCCTCGAGGAGCGCGGGAAGGTTCCCGGCGCGCGCCTCGTCGCCACGGGCTTCGCGCAGTATCGTCCGGTCGCGGGCAACGCAAGCGAGAAGGAGCGCCAGAAGAACCGCCGCATCGAGCTCGTGCTCGTTCCCGCGCCGAAAGGGTAGCGGCGGCGCGGAGCGGATGCCGTTGAACGGTGGCGGCGACGTCGGGTCGCGCTCCAGCGCAGGGGCGTGCGTCGTTTTGCCCCAGCGGGGAATCTAGACCCGACGTCCGCTCGTGGCTCGCGTCACGGCGGTCCTCGACGAGATCGCGCTGGGCTCACCGCTTGCAGGATCGCGCGTCCAACCGAGCGACTGCTGCAGCGAGGAGGAGGCCGTGACGACGAGTGTCTCGCATCCGGACGAGCTGAACGAGCCCACCATTCCGCGCCGACCCGCCGGTCACTCCGACGGTCCGGCCCGGGGTGGGCGCAAAAAGCGCCTCTTGCGCGCCGCCATCATCGTCGTCGCGCCGCTCCTGCTCCTCGTGGCGCTCGGTGTCATCAAATTTTCGCAAATCTCCCAGCTCATCCACGCGGGTGCCGCGGCGAAGAAAGCGGGCCCTCCGCCCGAGGCCGTGAGCACGCGCAAGGTGGAGCGTGCGACGTGGGAGCGCACGCTTCGCGCCGTGGGAAGCGTGGTCTCCGCCAAGGGGGTCGCCGTCGCGAACGACGCTCCCGGGGTCGTCTCGCGCATTCGCTTCGATTCGGGCGACACCGTGAAGCAGGGGCAGGTGCTCGTGGAGCTCGACGCCAGTGTGGAGCGCGCCCAGCTGGCCTCGATTCGCGCGCGGCGGGGGCTCGCCGAGACCTCGCTCGCGCGGACTCGGCAGCTCACGGCGACCGGCGTCTTGTCGCAGTCACAGCTCGACGCCGACGCGGCGGCCGCCAAGGGGCTTACGGCCGACGAGGCCGCGCTCGTCGCCCAGATCGACCGTAAGATCATCCGCGCGCCGTTCACGGGCAAGCTCGGCTTGCGGCAGGTGAACCTCGGTCAGTACCTCGCGCCCGGTACGACGCTCACCGTGCTCGAATCCTCGGATGCCGACTACGTGGACTTCACGCTGCCGCAGGAGAACCTGCCACTTTTGCACCACGGCATGACCGTGCGCGCGACGCCGGCGGGGGCGACGGAGCCCGTGAGCGGCACGATCAGCGCCGTCAACCCGACCATCGATCCCGCGACGCGCAACGTCGTGGTGCGTGCGCGCTTTCCGCTCGAGAAGAGCCCGCTTCGGCCCGGCATGTTCCTGAGCGTCGCGGTCGTCATGCCCGAAGAGCGGCAGGTGCTTGCCGTGCCGGCGACGGCCATCGTGCACGCGTCGTACGGCGACTCGGTGTTCGTCGTCACGGACCAACGGGGCGAGGACGGCAAGCTGCGCAAGGTGGTGGAGCAGAAGTTCGTCAAAGTGGGTGACGCGCGCGGCGACTTCGTCGATGTCGTCGACGGGCTCGGGGTGGGGGAGGAGGTGGTGACCTCGGGCGCCTTCAAGCTCCGGAAGGGCATGCCCGTCACGATCGACAACGCCCACGCCGGGGAGCGGCCGTCGCTCGCTCCGCATCCGCCCAATCGCTGAGCCGGAGCCGTCGTGAAGCTCACCGATCTGTTCATTCGACGGCCCGTCCTCGCGATCGTCGTCAATCTCGTGATCCTGATCGCGGGCTTGCAGGCGGTGCGTACGCTCAACGTGCGCCAGTACCCGCGTCTCGAGAGCGCGACCATCGCCGTCCGCACGGCGTACATCGGTGCCAATGCCGACCTCGTGCGTGGCTTCATCACGGTCCCGCTCGAACGCTCGATCGCAGCCGCCGACGGCATCGATTACATCGAGTCGCAAAGCACGCAGAGCCTCTCGACCATCAACGTCCGGCTGAAGCTCAACTTTCCGGCCGCGGCCGCCCTCGCCGACATCGGCGCACGGGTCGATCGTGTGCGCGCCGACTTGCCACCGGAGGCCCAAATCCCCGCCATCACGATCGAGCCTTCGGACGCTCAGGTCGCGGCGATGTACCTCACGTTCGGCTCCGACATTCTCGAGCCGAACCAGGTCACGGATTACCTGATCCGGATCGTGCAGCCGCGCCTGTCCGCCCTCACCGGCGTGCAGCGCGCCGACATCCTCGGGGGCCGCACCTTCGCGTTGCGCGCTTGGCTCAAGCCCGACCGCATGGCCGCGCTCGGCGTGAGTCCTTCTGCCGTCCGCGAAGCGCTCGCTGCGAACAATCGTTTGGCCGCCGTCGGGCAGACGATGGGTCAGCTCGTTCAGATCAATCTCACGGCCACGACCGACGTGCAGAGCCTCGAGTCGTTCAAGAAGCTCGTCGTGCGCTCCCAAAACGGCGCGCTCGTGCGGCTGGAGGACGTGGCCGAGGTTGCGCTCGGCGCCGACAGCTACGATGAGGACGTGCGCTTTTCCGGCAAAAAGGAGGTCTTCATGGGCGTTTGGGTGCTCCCGAACGCCAACTCGCTCGACGTGATCCGGCGCGTGCGCGACGAGATGAAGCTCGTCCAGGCCGAGCTGCCCACGGGCATGCGCGCCCACGTCGCCTTCGACTCGACGAACTACATCGAGCACGCCATCCGCGAGGTCACGCGGACGCTGCTCGAGACGATCCTGATCGTGATGGTCGTGATCTACCTGTTCCTCGGCTCGCTCCGCAGCGTGCTCGTCCCGATCGTCGCGATCCCGTTGTCCTTGATCGGCGCCGTTTTCCTGATGCAGGTCTTCGGCTTCACGCTGAACTTGCTCACCCTGCTCGCGATCGTGCTGTCCGTGGGGCTCGTCGTGGACGACGCCATCGTGGTGGTCGAGAACGTCGCGCGTAACATTCATGCCGGAAAATCGCCGCTCGAGTCCGCCCTCGTCAGCGCGCGCGAGCTCGTGGGTCCGATCATCGCGATGACCATCACGCTCGCCGCCGTGTACGCGCCGATCGGCTTCCAGGGGGGCCTCACGGGCGCGTTGTTCCGCGAGTTCGCGTTCACGCTCGCGGGGGCGGTCCTGATCTCGGGCGTCGTGGCGCTCACGCTTTCCCCCGTGATGGCCTCGCGCCTGCTCAAGCCCGGCGACGCCGAGGGGCGCTTCGCTCGCCTGGTCGAGTCGGGCTTCGCGCGCTTGAAGAACCGCTACGCGCGGGCGCTCGCGGGCACGCTGTCGGTCCGCCCCGCCGTCTACACGCTGTGGCTCCTGCTCACGCTGGCGGTCGTGCCGCTCTACCTGTTCTCACCGGCCGAGCTCGCGCCCGCGGAGGACCAGGGCGCCGTCTTCACCTCGCTCGACGTGCCGCCGAACGCGACGCTCGAGCGTCTGACGCCGTTCACGAGACAGGTCAACGACATCTTCAAGTCGGTGCCGGAGTTCCAGCAGAGCTTTCAGATCACGTTCCCCGCGGGCGGCTTCGGCGGCGGGATCATGAAGCCCTGGAACGAGCGCGAGCGCACCATCTTTCAGATCCAGAATGACCTCTTCCAGAAGACGGGGCGTATCACGGGCGTGCGAGCGCCCATCTTCTTGCCGCCGGCGCTGCCGAGCGCGGGCATCTTTCCCGTCGAGCTCGTGATCGCTTCGACGGCCAGCCACGAAGCGCTCAGCCGCTACGCCGAGCAGCTCGTGGCGGAGGCCGTGAAGAGCGGCGCGTTCGCGTTCCCGCCCATCCAGGACGTGCGCTTGGACCAAGAGCGCGCCGAGCTCGTCCTCGACCGCGACAAGATCGCCTCGATGGGCCTCACGATGGCGGCCGTCGCGAACGATCTCTCCTCGCTCTTGAGCGGAAACTACGTGAACTTTTTCACGATCGACAACCGCAGCTACAAAGTGATCCCCGAGGTCGAGCGCCAAAGTCGTCTCACGCCCGAAGATCTCGCCAAGATCCACGTCACGGGCCCGCATGGCGCGCTCATCCAGCTCGCCGCGATTGCGAGCATCGAGCGCGGGATCGAGCCGCGCTCGCTGAACCGATTTCAGCAGCTCAACTCGATCAAAATCTCGGGCGTCGCGCCGCGCTCGCTCGACGGCGGGCTCAAAGTGCTCGAAGACGCGGCCACTCGCATCCTGCCGCCCGGCTCGCGCGTCGACTACACGGGCGAATCGCGGCAGCTTCGCCAGGAGGCGGGGACGTTCCTGCCGGCGCTGCTGCTCGCGCTCGTGCTGATCTTCTTGGCGCTCGCGGCGCAGTTCAATTCGTTCCGCGATCCGTTCGTCGTGCTCGCGGGCTCGGTGCCCCTGGCGATGTTCGGAGCGTTGATCTTCACGTTCCTGCACTTTTCGGGGCCGCCCGGGATGAGCTTTCGGCTCACCGAGGGGTGGACGACGACGCTCAACATCTATTCGCAGGTCGGTCTCGTGACGCTCGTCGGGCTGATCGCCAAAAACGGCATCTTGATCGTGGAGTTCGCGAACGCCCAGCAGCGCGCCGGAGTGCCGAAGCTCGAGGCCGTGCAGGCGGCCGCGGCGACGCGCCTGCGGCCCATCCTGATGACGACGATCGCCACCGTTTGCGGCCATTTCCCGCTCACGCTCGTCTCGGGGCCGGGGGCGAGCGCCCGGAATTCGATTGGCATCGTGCTCGTCGGCGGCATGTCGATCGGTACCCTCTTCACGCTGTTCGTCGTCCCTAGCCTGTACGTGCTGATCGCGGCCGACCACCAGCGCGGTCGCGCTCGTGAAAGCGAGCCTTCGCCGCTACCGAGCGCGCCGGAGCTTCCGCCGGCGTCCCGCGCCGAAGCGCCGGCCTGACGTCGCGCGTGCACCGTCCAGGTGCTGTGCGTGCTGGGATATTTCGCGAATCCTGCCCTTCATCGCCAGCCATCTCGAGAGGTGTTGTAGGGTCCCGGCGTGCGGACGAGGCGGAGCGCAGGGCCGGCCCTCGACCCGAAAACGGCAGGCGCGGCCGCCGGCATGCCTGGCGCCGCCGGACGCACGTTGGCGGAGTCGCCGGCGCTCGGCGAGCTCCGCGAGGCGATCCTGCGCCGCATCATGCGCGCCGCCTGTGCGGTCGGCGCCGGCTCGATGCTGCTCGCGATCTTCTTCGTGCGCCCGTTCGTGCTCAGCGCGGGTTTGGTGGGCGGCGCAGCGCTCGCGATCGTCTTCGGAACGACCTTGCTCCCGCCGCGGATCACGGCGCTCTCGCTCGTGTACCCCTGGGCGCTCACGCTCACGGGCGCGGGCCTCGGGTTCACGATGGGACCGAAGCCCGAGCCCTTTCTCCTCGTCTGCGGCGGACTCTTCATCGGCTCGCTCGTGCTCGAGACGTCGAAGTTACTCGTGCTCGTGGCCACGATGCTCGTGGCGAGCGTCGCCGCAGCCTACTTCTCGGTCGTGCCTTTCGCCGCGGCGCGCGCGAGCTGGCTGAACGGTTTGAGCTCGGTGCTGTCGGTGGCGGTTCCGGCGTCGATCGCCGGGCGGATGATCGTGAACGCCCTCGCGCGGTCGCTCGCGGAGCGAACCGCGCTCGTGCGAGATTTGCTGGAGGAGAGCCGCGTGCGGGAGCGGACGGCGCAGGCGCTCGAAGCGACTCGGTCGCAGCTCACGCAAGCGCAAAAGATGGACCTGATTGGCCAGATGGCGGGCGGTATCGCGCACGACATGAACAACGCGCTCACGGCGATCATGGG
>DASUGE010000364.1:0-3181 GCA_036274215.1 Polyangiaceae bacterium
CGGCGTCGCCCTGTTCGAGTACACGAGCGGAGGTGCCGGCTACCACATGCTCCGCGACCAGTTCGCCGCGGCGCTCGGCCACGTCACGCTCCACGAGCAGGTCGTCACCAAGACGATGCTGCACGAGCGCAGCGTCCTGGAACGCCAAGCGACGACGCGCCGCCTCGAGGCGCTCGGCGTGCTGGCCGGCGGCGTCGCACACGATCTGAACAACACGCTCGGGCCCTTGGTGGTGTTGCCCGACATCGCCCTCGAGGAGCTCGGCCAGCTGCGCCTCGGACCGGACGAGCGTCTCCTCCTCGACGGCGTCACCGCCGACATCCGCTGTATCAAGTCCGCCGGCGTGCGCGCCGCACAGACCATCAAGGACCTTCTCACGCTCGGGCGCCAAGGGCACGCGCACAAAGAAGCGCTCGATTTGAATCAGATCGTGAGCGCGGGCCTCAAAGATCCCATTCGCCTGCTCGAGAAGGAGTACCCGGGCATCAGCTTTCGGGTCGAGCTCGAGAGCGAGGCCATGGCCGTGGTGGGGTCCGAGGCGCACATCGCGCGAGCGGTCACGAACCTGTTACGTAACGCCGCGGAGGCCATCCACCAGCGCGGAGAGGTCGTGGTCCGAAGCCGCCTGGTCGAGCTCGCGTCGGAGCACTACGGCTACGAGGCGATTCCGCCCGGTAGCTACGCCGCGATCAGCATCTCCGACTCGGGCAGCGGCATCCCATCGAGCGAGCAGGCGCGCGTCTTCGAGCCCTTCTTCAGCAACAAGCGCATCGGCGAGCGTAGCGGCAGCGGACTCGGCCTCGCCATCGTGCACGGCGTGGCGAAGGAGCACGAAGGTTTCGTCGATCTCACGAGCGGCGCGGGCCAGGGCACGACGTTCACGCTCTATTTCCCTCGCGCTGCCGGACCGAGCCGCGTCAAATCGGTGCCGCCGAAGGCGAGCCGGGGCTCGGCACGCGTTCTCGTCGTCGACGACGACCCAATTCAGGGCCGGACGGCGCACCGCGTGCTCACGTACCTCGGCTACGACACCGACGTGATGGAGAGCGGCGCGCGCGCCCTCGAGCTCCTCGAAGAACCGGGCCAACCCCGCCGCTACGACGTGCTTCTGCTCGACGTCATGCTGAACGAGGAGCTCGACGGCTGGCAGGTCCTCGACCGCGTCCGCAGGCTCGACCCCGAGCAGCGCGCCGTCCTCGCGAGCGGCCGCTCCTCACGCCGCGATCCTCTCGCTCGCGGCGTGAGCTGGGTCGCGAAGCCGTACACCCTCGAGGGCCTCTCGAAAGCGATCGAAGCGACGCTACCGATCCGCGCGGCCTGAATCTCAGTTGAGGAGGTACGTCTTGCAGGCGTCCTGCCAGAAGGAGACGCCGTCGTTGCTGAGCTCCGTGCAGACGTGGACCTCGACGATTTGGCGCAAGGTCAGCGGCGTCAAGTCGATGGACCAGGATTGGTGCCCCATGCCGGAGGCTCGCTTGGTCCCGCTGTGCTCGGTCGAAATCAGGTTGCCGCCGCCGTCCCAGTGGCTCACGTGCATGCGCGCGTACATGCCGCTCGCGTTGTCCAAGTGCATCGTGCCCACGAGCCGCGGCGTGTAAAACCCATCGACGACCCGCCACGTCAGCGTGCCGGGACCCACCGGCGTGCCGAAGGCCCAGACCGAGCCCCCGAAGTCGATGTTGGGACCCGTCAGCTCCGGATAGTCGGTGTCGAGAACCGGCCCGGTGTACGCCTCGCTCGTGGTTCCGACCGGCTCGGACGCTGCGTCCCCGCCGGCCAGGGCATCGGCGTCCGCTTCGCTCGGCGTCGCATCAGCCGCACACCCCGCGAGGGCGCACACGACCAGCACGGGAAGCGCTGTCTTCAGCGCGTGCACGACCGAACATTTCGCTTCGCTCGCGTACCGCACAAAGACAAGTCCGGACTGCTTCTGGTTCGACATTTACGATGCTCCTTTTCCCGTCGGCAAACGACGGTGGAGCCCGCTACAGCAAGCCGCGTGCCTCTCGCCGCGGGCTACGAAAACGCGGATTTGTTCGAGGGCGAGTAGCGCGCCGCGCTGGGACACGCGCGCGCTGTCTCATGGGACGCGGGCGCTCCGCTCATTGTTCTCCAACGAATCCTGGTGCCGAGAGACGGACTTGAACCGTCGACACCACGCTTATGAAGCCGAAAACGGGGCTCAAGCGAAGTCCGCGAAATCTTAGCGAACCCCGCGAACCGGCATGTAAATCGCCGGATCCGCGCCTTGCCACGCCGAGACGCAAAGTGACATACTTTGCCGCGTGGGAGTACCAGCAAAAGTACCAGCACTGACACCACGCCCACCGAGCGCTGGGGCGCGCGTTCGCTGGTACCTGGGAAGTACCAGCATGGGAGCGCGGACATGACTCGACGCGGCCGTCGGCACCCCGGCGTAGTGCTCCTCAAGCCCGACCCCAAGCGGCGGATCGGCTGGCGCGCGCGCTACGCGGACCCGGACTCGGGCCGCACGGTCAAAGAGACGCTCGACCTCGGATTGCGCACCACGGAGCTCCGCGAGGATTGGGCCGTGCGCAAGTCCAAGGCGCTGGCGCTCCGCCGCTTGGCACTGGAGGGCGGCGCCGCGCGGACAACTGGCACCGCGCTCGCGGACGCGATCGATCGCTACTACCGCGACCACCCCCAACTCAGGGAGCGCACGCGCGAAATCTACAAGCACGCGACGGACAAGCTTGCGGCATGGTGCGCACGTCACGCCGTCGCCAGCGCGGACGACCTCACGGGCCCGAAGCTCGTTGCGTTTCGCGCCTCCCTCGTGCGCGCGCCCGTGCGCAAGCACGCGGCCGGCGGCAAGCGTGGTGCGCTCGAGGAGACTACTCGGCCGCGTGCGCCCGCGACCGTCAACCAGGAGCTCCGCGCGATCGGGACGGCGCTCGGGTATCTGCGCGCGGCGGGCTTGCTCCCGCGTCTGGACTCGGACGCGTTGCGAGACGCGCTCAAGAAATTGCCCGTCTCGCGCGATCGCGTCGACTTTCGGAAGCCACACGAATTGCAGGCGCTCTTGGACGCGGCCTCGCGGCACGACGCGGACACGTTCGCGGCAACGCGCGACGAGCACGCGGGCAAAGGCGCGCCAGGCTCGACCCCCCGGCACAAGCCGATCGCGCCGCTCGTGGCCGCCGCAGTGCTCACGGGCATG
>DASUGE010000365.1:0-3790 GCA_036274215.1 Polyangiaceae bacterium
GCGCCAGGATGTCATGCGACTCGGCTCTCGAGCACGCGCCGAGCACCGCCGCGATCTCGAAATCCGACCGGCCGATCCCGATCTCGAAATCCGACCGGCCGATCCCGGTCCCCCCGACTAGTTCGCCTTGATCTCTTTCTCCAGCGCGTCGAGCTGCGCATCCAGCGTCTGCGCGTTCACCTTCAAGCTCGCTTCGTCCTCGAAATCTTCCTCGACCGGCACATCCGCAGCCGCCGAGGCACTCGGTGCCGGTGCGGCTTCGCTCGCGGCCGGTGGCGTCACGGACGCGACCGTCGGTGTCTCAGCGGGTGCGGGTGCGGGTGGCTCCTCCTTCTTGGCGCACGCGCCCAGGGTGAGAAGCCCGACGATCCCAAGGGTGGTGATGAACCGCGTCACGGCGCACTCCCTTTAGCAGCGGGAGCCCTCATGACGCCAGGGGGTCCGAGCGGGGGTCCATGTGGCTTGCCGGGCACCATCGCGCCGGACCCGCTCGGCGCGGGCGGCATGGCGGACCCCGGGACAGGCGCCGTGCCTGCGTCGCCGGACGAATCCGAGCGAAGCTTGGCGATGCGCGCCTCGTGTCGCGCCTGCTCGTTCGCCGTGAGCTTGTCGATGCGGGCGAGGGCCTTCGTGCGCTTGGGCTCCTCGAGCTCCGTCGTGGCCACGAGCTTGGCGCGATTGAGAAACGCCATTCTCCGTGCGTGAACGCGTAGCTCCTCGAAAACTTCCCGACGAGCGAGCGCGTCCGCGCCGAACCGCTGTCGCACCTCCAGCATGCGGGCCTCGCGTCGCGCCTTCGCGTTTTCGTGCGCCGCAGCCATGGCCGACTTCAGCTCTTCCGGGCTCGGGCGGTGCTTGCGAAACGCTTCCGCGAGCTCGGCTTGTCCGCCGTGAAAACCCGAGCCCGACGGCGCCGGGTGCGGGCGCATCATGGCGCTGCCCGCAATCTCCGGTCTGCCGGGCTTGTCCGGCTTGCCCGGTTTGTCGGGCTTGTCGGGTTGGGCATTCGCCGCACCCACGAGCCCGAGCACGGTCGCTCCTACCAGCGAGAGGATCCCCAAACGCTTCATGGTGGCCGACTCTACCAGACGAACGAGGGATGAGAAATCCCTCATGGCGCCGCGGTTATTCAGCGGCTCGCTCGGCGGCCGGCGTCGTTCGCGCGCGCTTTTCGAGCAGGGTTGCCCCGTCGGGAGCGGCGGCGGGTAGGGCGAAAAGCCCCGTCTCGCTCGCGAGCAGGAGATGACCATCGCTGCGCGCGCCCGGGCGCACGAGTGCCGCGCCGTGAATCGAGACCTCCCGCGAACCCACGCTCGAAAGCTCGCTCTTGAACCAGAGGCGACGGCGCTTCACGCCCGCGGGCGTGACGGTCACGCGCTCGCGCAACCCGAGCAGCCAGAAGCCGAGCACGAGCAGAATGTTCGCGCTCAGACAAGGCAGCACGATCGACAGCACGCTCGGCACGAGGCCGTGCCGCTCGGGGCCGTCGGACATCACGAACGACGCGACGAGGACGAACGCCGAAGCCCAGAGCGTCGTGTACGCAGCCGCGCGTTGACCGGGGAGCGGCGGGTGCTCGAGCGTGAAAGCGTCATGCTCCGTGAAGCGCTTCTCGCGCGCGGACGACGCGGCGAGCAAGTCGTTGAGCGCCGGCGCGCTGAGGCCCCAGCCGTCGCCGAACGCCACACCGAGCGCCGTGCCGAGCGCCGCCGCATCCTCGAGCACGCGGCTCGGCTCGGGGCCTTCGAGCACCGTGTGGCGCGACTTGTCGCCGAGGACGAGCGTGACGCGGTAGAGCGGCGGAAGCTCCTCGCCGCCGAGCTCGAGGCTCACGGGGGGCGCGCCGGGCCGCGCGGGCAGCGGGTGCCGCAACGTCTTCGGCCGGCCATGCAGGATGAGGCCGACCGCGGCCACGAGCAGCGCGAGGACCCCGACGATGCGCAAGGGCGTGAACGGGGCGGGAGCGGTGAGCGGCACGACCTCGAGGGCGGCAAACAAAAAGCCCCCCAGGAGCAGCGGCTGCGCGGGGCGGTCCTCGCGCAGGGCGAGCGGATGCGCCGTACGATCCAGCGTCAACATCGGGTAGGGCGGCGGGCCGGCAGGCGGCTCCCGAGCGCCGAACCCTACCAGCTTTTTCGGAGAAGTCGCTTTCTTGGCCGGGGTCGCGAAGCATTGGAAATAGGGGGCATGCGATGCGTGCGAGCGCTCCTCACGGGGGCCGGCTGGTGCCTCCTCGGGTGCGGACGGCACGATGCCCCGGCACCGCCCGCCGCCCACCTCGAGCGGGTCGCGCCCACGGCGTCGACAGCTCGCCCGAGCCCGCCTCGCGTGACGACGCGCGATCGCGTCTCGCTCGACGGCGGCTTTCACCCGCCGAGCGCTCGGGAGGAGGAGCGCGACACGCCGCGCGTTTATGCGAAGGCGATCCGCGCGTGGATCCAAGCGCGCCCCACGCCGGCCTCGGACCGGCTCGGTTACTTGCGAGCCGGCAGCTCTTCACCGGCGACGGGACCCGCAGGCACCGAAGGCTGTAGCGGCGGCTGGTACGGCGTCGAGCCCGAAGGGTTCGTCTGCGTCGGACCGACGGCGACCCTCGACGCGCGCGATCCGGCCGTCGTCCTGAGTCAGCTCGGCGCGGCCGAGCTCGGTCGCAAGCTGCCGTACATCTACGGCACCGTGCGCAATCCCGGGCCCGTGTACACGCGGCTCCCGACCGGCGCCGAGCTCCAACAAGCCGAGCCTGATCTCGCGGAGCGCATGCCCGCGTGGCTCTCTGCACCCGGAGAAATCGGCGCCTCCTACGCGCAAGACGTCTGGCTCGGCGAGCCGGGGGCCGTGCCGGATCCGGGCGAAGCCTGGGCAAGCCAAAAGAGCGATCCGATCCCGGAGCTCCTGCGGCGTGGCGCCGGGGCGCGCTTGAACGAGAACGGCAACGCCGGCGGCTCCGAGCTCGTGCTCGGGAAGATGAAGCCGAAGGTCGGCTACTCGCTCCTGTCGACGTTCCTGTTCGAGGGGCGACGCTACGGGTTGGCGAGCGATCTCAGCGTGATTCCCACCGATCGCTTGCGTCCGATCCGCGGCTCCGAGTTTCACGGCGTCGAGATCGGCACGACGATGAAGCTGCCGTTCGCGTTCGTGCGCCGCGACGGGGCGCGCTTCATGCGCTTCGAGAAGAAGAAGAATCAGCTCGAGGACGCAGGTCCCGCGCCGTATCGCGCCGCCATCGCCCTCACCGGTAAGCGCAAGTTCTTCCGCGGGCGCCTGCACGAGGAGACGGCCGACGGCCTCTACCTGAGCGATCAGGACGCGTCACGCATCGATCCGGCGCGGCGCATGCCGGCGTGGGGCAAGAACGGCGAGCGATGGCTCGACGTGAACCTCAGCAAGCAGACGCTCGTCGCGTACGACGGCGAACGACCGGTCTTTGCGACGCTCGTCTCGAGCGGAGAGGCAGGCCTCGCGGATTCCGAAACGACGACCGCGACGAAGCGCGGCATCTTCCGCATTCACACGAAGCACGTCTCCGCCACGATGAGCTCCGACGAGGTCGGCGAGGAGTACGAGCTCCGCGACGTGCCCTACGTCCAATACTTCGAGAAGGGCTACGCGCTCCACGGCGCGTACTGGCACGACCGCTTCGGCACGCCCAAGAGCCACGGCTGCATCAACTTGAGCCCCGAGGACGCGCGCCGACTCTTTTTCTTCACCGAGCCCGCGCTACCCGAGGGCTGGCACGGCGTGCTGTCGCCGCGCACGGGCACCGTCGTCTTCATTCACCCGTAGCGCCGCC
>DASUGE010000366.1:0-3629 GCA_036274215.1 Polyangiaceae bacterium
CTCGGCCCGCCTGCCGAGCTGCTCGCGCGCGACGGCGAGTACGCGCGGCTCTGGCGCGCACAGAGCGCAGCCGGAGGCGAAGCCGCGGCGGAGCCCGCGACCGTCGACGACGACGATCCGAGCCTCGACACGCCCGCGCTCGAGCGCAGAGGGCTAAGGCTCGAGCGCGACGGCGACGAGCTCGTGGCGCTCGAGCGAAGCGGCGCGCGCCGGAGCGTGATCCCGCGCCGCTGCTTCCCGCTCACGGATCCCGAGCGTTTCGTCGCGCTCACGGACGCGCGCGGCCACGAGCTCGCGTGCTTCGACGAGCCGAACGAGCTCGACGGCGACTCGCGGCGCGCGCTGTTCGAGGCGCTCGGCGCGGCGACGTTCCTGCCCGTGATTCGCCGCATCGAAGCCGTCACGCCGCTCGACGCGCGCTTCGAATGGCGCGTGGAGACCGACCGAGGTCACGTGACCTTCGTCCTCGAGCAGGAGGAGCACGTGCGACCTCTGGAGAACGGTCGCTACGTCGTCACCGATTCGCACGGCATGCGCTACCTGATCGAAGAAGCCACGAGCCTCGACCCCGCGAGTCGCCGCTGGCTCGGGCGCTTCACGTGACCTGCGCGGGCGTCACTCCGGCGCGACGTAGCCCTCGGCCACCGCGCGCGCTTGGTAGAACGTGTTCTCTTGATCGTCGGTATAGACGGTCTTGAAATTCGAGCCCGTGGTCGAACGGCGAATGATCCCGCCCCATTCCGGGATGATGTAAACGCCCTCGTCCGACCACCACGCTTCGTGGCACTGCCCGAACGTGCGCCACGCTCCTTCGCAATACGTGGCCTGGTCGATGCCCATCTCCGTCCACGTCTTCGCGTCCGTCGATTGGTAGCTCGTGTCGGAGTCGCCGTACGACACGAAGAGCCCGCCGCGATAGGCGAGCCCCGTGTGCTTCACGGTGTCGCCCCCGGTCCCGAAGTCCGACCAGCTGAGGCCGTCCGCCGAGCGGTAGATGTGCGCGCCCGAGCCGCCGTCGCCCGCCGCGTAGAAGTAACCGTCTTTGTACGCGAGCCCTTCGATGATCGGATTTTTGTCGATGATGCCGTCGTTCAGCATGCCGCGATCCGTCCAGTGCACGCCGTCGTCGGAGGTCATGAGCTTCCAGCCCGTGGCGATCCAGCGACCCTTGCCGTAGGCGACCGCACGCAGGAGATCCTCGTCGTCGCCGCCGTCGGAGGCCGCGTAGGAACGATCGGTCCAGGTGTTCCCGCCGTCGCGCGAGAGAATGCGGATGCCGCCGTAGCCGACGCCGATGATCCCTTTCACGTAGCCCGCGGGGATCTCTTCGCTTCCTCCGCCGTCGCCGGCGCTGCCGCCGCCGCCCGGGTCGTCACCGCCTTCGCCGCCGCTGCCTCCCGTGCCGCTTCCGCCACCGCGACCGGACGCGCCGCTCGCGCCCGAGGCTCCGGCGCGGCCGGCCGTGGTCGTGCCCGCCCCACCCGCGGTTCCCGACGAGCCGCTACCGCCACCGAGCGCGCCGCTCCCCGCGAGGCCACCGGCGCCCGCCGAGGTCGTTCCGCCGCCGCCCGCGGTGCTCTTGCCCGCCCCGCCGCTGGCAGCACCCGACGCACCACCCCGTCCGGTGGTCCCTGCACTCCCCCCTTTGGCGGGCATCCCTGCCGAGCCGCCCGGCTCGTCCGATTCCGTCGTGCACGCGAGGAGCCCGAGCGTCGCGCCGAGCAGCGTCACGGGGCCGAGAAGCCTCTTCATGTTCGATACGAGCCCCGACAGGCGCCGGGCGGCTCAGCGATTGCACGGCTGGCGGTCGCCTCGTGGCTCGTGCAAGCATGGGGTGATGTTCGGTCGCTGGCTCGGCTCGGCGCAAAACCTCG
Source organism: Polyangiaceae bacterium (assembly GCA_036274215.1). GTDB lineage: Bacteria > Myxococcota_A > Polyangia > Polyangiales > Polyangiaceae > PMG-095. The sequence goes on from DASUGE010000366.1 coordinate 1,875, forward strand.
AGGTTCCCGAGGATGCCCGAGAAATCCTGTATCGAGTGCGCGAGCACCTGCCCGACGCCGACGACGAGACGGTGCGTGTCGTCGCCGCGCTCGGCGGGCTGCTCGCGGCGGTGGCGTACGCCGATCGCGACTACTCGAACGACGAGGAGCACGTCGTGAAGAAGCTGCTCGCGCGCGTGCACGGCATGACGGCTGCGGGCATCGACGCCATCTGCGACGCGATGCGCCGCCACGTCGTCGAAGCGTCCACGGTCGGCGTCACCCGCTTCACGCGCGAGCTGCGCGAGCTCGGCGACGCGGAGCTGCGGCGCGAGGTGCTCGACGCACTGGTCGACCTCGCCGCCGCCGACGGGCGCGTCACGATGAACGAGACGAACCTGCTCCGCCAGATCACGACCTCGCTCGGCTTGAGCCAGAGCGACTACAACGAGTCCCAGGCTCGGCACAAAGAGCGGCTCTCGATCCTCAAGCCGGGACGCTAGCCCGGCAGGATCGACTGGCGCACGGGCACCATCATGCGCTCGATGTGCGCGATGCGCTGCACGAGCTCCCCCTGGCTGCGAATCAGCTTGTCGATGCTGACTTCGTTCTTCAGGTTCACCTGGTAGTCGTTGACCGCCATGGCCTTGTCCTTCGACGACTGCCGGTTCTGACTCATCATGATCACCGGCGCCTGCAGCGCCGCGATCGTCGAGAGGAACAGGTTCAAGAACATGAAGGGCAAGGGGTCGAAGGCGAGCCTCCCCGCCACGGAGTTCCACGTCATCCACACGGCCATGAACCCGCTGAAGAGGAAGATGAACGGCCAGGACCCGCCGAACGCCGCCACCTTGTCGGCGACCTTGTCGCCGAGCGAGATGTTCTCCGCGTCTTCCTCGACGATGTTGCGTGACACCGTGCGGGTCATGAGCTCGTTCGTTGCGCGCATGCGCTCGCCGAGCTCGTGCATGATCGAGAGCGCGGCCTCCGGGCGGCTCCGGACGAACTCGACGAAGTGGTCACGCTCGAGCGCGAGCGCGTGCGTCGGGCGCGCCGCGAGGGCGGTGGCCGAGCGCGGCGCGCCGTCGAGCAGCGAGAGCTCCCCGAAATATTGCCCCGAGAACAGCGACGCGAGCGTCACGCGCTGCGAGCCCGAGCCGGCGACGATGTCCACCGCGCCTTCCTCGATCAGGTACATGGCGTCGCCCTCGTCGCCCTGGTCGAAGATCACGTCGCCTTCGCCGAATGCCTTCTGGGTGAGCTTGTTGCCGAGCACGATGAGGTCAGAATCCTCCATCGACTCGAACAGCGGGATTTCGCGAAGCAGGCTCGAGTGGTCCATGCACGTCTCCTGTTACTGCCAAGAACAGTAACACCCTCACGCGTGCCTCCGTCGAGGGGGGCACCGTCAGAGGCGCCACTCGGCACCGGCGCCGAGCATGGGGCCCGCGTAGGTCACCGTGTGCGTGCATTCGTACTCGAACGTCGGCTCTTTGCAGGTGTAGCTCTGGGTCTCGAACACGCCGAGGCCGCCGAGCGTCCCCGTGAAGAACACGGAGCCGTGATCGCCGTTGCCCACCACGAGCGTGCGCACGCCGAGCTCGCCGAAGGCGAAGCCCGACCCGCCGCCGCCCCCGCGCAGGAGAAGCCAGGCGGTTTGCCCGACCGGGAACTGGCTCGCGCCGACCAGGCCCGAGAAGTCGAAACGGCTGTGGAAGAGCACGACGCGGCTCGTCACGTCGACCTTCAGGCCGTCGACCGCACCGAAACGGAGCT
>DASUGE010000367.1:0-7064 GCA_036274215.1 Polyangiaceae bacterium
GCTATTCCCGAGCCGACCTTCCACCGCCTTCTGGGGACCGCGGTGGCTACACTCCCATCGCCCTCGCGGCGATCTGGGACAACCTCATCACCGGCCGCTGGGGGGTGGTCGACAGTTTCTCTGTCGCCGAGCGGAGCTACCTCGCTTTCGACCTGCGCGTCACCGCGCCGGGCCGGCAGCACCTCACGGAGCGGCAGCTCGAGATCCTCGAGCGCACGCTCTTGGCCCCGTGCCAGAAGGTCGTGGCCATCGAGCTCGGACGAACGCCGTCCACGGTCGCGTGGTCGCTCGCGCAGTCGCTGCGGGCCATGGGCTTTTCCTGCCAAGCCTCGCGCGTGCCGAGCTTCCTCGTCGCCGCCATTCATGCCCACCACGGCACGACCGAGCTCACGGAGGCTCGCTTCAAGGGTTGGGGCGACGGTGCGACCTCGTACGGGATCGCCAGCATTCCGCGGCCTGATCTCTGCCTCGCGCCGCAGCTCACGTCGACGGAATATGCCGTCACGCGACTGCTCTCGGACGGGCACAGTCGCTCGGAGATCGCGGCGTTGCGGGCCGCCTCGACGCGCACGGTCGCGAACCAGGTCTCTGCGGTGTTCCGCAAGCTTGGAGTTTCGGGCCGCCTGGAGCTTTTGGCCTACGCCGCAAGGAGCTTCCGTCGACCGACACTGATGGATTGAATTGTACACGGCGCGCGCTCGTCGAACCGCGACACGGTTGTCGTGGCGCAAGGGCTTCACACGACGGCGGAGCCCTTGCGCGCGCGCGGCGCGAGCACGCCGTAGCCCCCTGAATTGAGCCGGATCGGGCGCTCGGCGCCACTCTGGTCCTACTTGATGGCCCGGGCCTTGCACTTCGGTGCAGCGTCTTTCCGGGCGCGAAGGTTGGGCACGACGTGGCACACCGACGGCTTACGATTCTTTCCTTTCTTGGTCTCGCATGGGTCGGGGCTTGTTCCGCTCAGGAAGCGGCGGGCGAAGCCGATCTGAGCTCGGGCAGCGGCGCGACGGGCGGCACCGGCAACGCCAATGTCGGCCAGGGCGGGACGACCTCGGGCAACCCGTTGCCCCCGGAGAAAGAGGACGACGACACCTACACCGCCCCGGTGGTGAGCGGTCACTGGATCTGGACCGCGAACCCGCTCAGCGGAAAGGTCGCGCTGATCGACGCGAAGACGCTGCGCGTGAGCACGGCGGACGCGGGGCTCGCGCCGACGTACGTCGCGGGGCTCGGCGCGAACGCGGGCGAGGACAGCGCGGCGATCGTGCTCAACGTGGGCAACGACACGGCGAGCGTGCTCCACGCCACGAACGGCGTGATCGACGTCGAGAGCGTGAAGGTGCACACCGGCGCCAACCGCATGACCGTGAGCGAGAGCGGGCGCTGGGCGCTCGTGTGGTCCGACGCAAAGCTGCTCGAGAGCCCCGATCCGACCGAGGGGCTTCAGGACGTGACGGTGCTCGACCTCACGAGCTCGCCGCCGCACCCGTATTCGCTCACCGTCGGCTACCGGCCGAGCCGCGTCACCATCGGCGCTGGCGAGAAGCACGCCTACTTCGTGACGGAGCCGGGCGTGAGCGTCGTCGAGCTGCCGGCGGAAGATCCGCCGAGCGTCACGCGTGACGTGTCCGTCGTCGCGGATCCGACCGAAGCGGCGACCGTGCGCGACGTGACGGTGACGCCGGACGGCGCGTTCGCGATCGTGCGGCGCGAGAACAAGCCGACGGTCAGCGTCGTCTCGCTCGACGACGAGAGCGCGGTCGAGGTGACGCTGCCGGGGCCCGTCACGGATTTGGATCTATCGCCCGACGGCGACGTGGCGTTTGCCGTCGTGCGCGGCGCGGGACCTCTTGGCACGGCTGGAATGGGAGGCAACTCAGGCACCGGTGGATCGAGCACGGGAGGCACGGCGGGCTCGAGCGGTACAGCGGGGAGCGGGACCGGGGGCATGGCGGGCGCCGAAGGCGGCGCACCCGCGCTCGGCGGGGAGGGAGGCGAGCCGAGCGCGGGAGGCCAAGCAGGGGCGGAGCGGGGCGCGCCGGCAGACGCAGGAGCGGCGGGCGTGAGCGAGATCTCGAGCGCGGGCGCGAGTGACGGCGGCATGCCGGCGACTGCCGGCGCGGACTCCGGCGGAAGCTCGGCGGTGGGTGGTACCTCGGCCACGGGCGGCAGCTCCGGCACGGGTGGCGGTGCCGGACAGACGGCGATGCCGACGGACTCCTACGTCGCCGCACTCCCGCTCGCCGCCGTGCTCGACGATCCGACCGCGTTCAAGCAGCTCGCGATCAAGGACACCGTCGGCAGCATCGCGATCGCGCCTGCCGGCTCCGTCGCGGTCCTGTACACGACGGCGACCGACAGCGATCACCTCGTGATCCTGAACACGGACGCGCTCAAGCTCGTGCGCACCGTGCTCGTGCAGTCACCCATCACGACCGTGTTGCCCGCCCCGGACGGCGAGAACGCCGTCGCGCTCCTGCGCCCGGCCGCCGGCAGCAAGAAGGCAGGCGGTTTCAGCCTCATTCCGCTCACGAGCAAGCTACCGCCGAAGCTCGTCGGAACGGATGCCCCGCCGCAATCGGTCGCGCTCGGAGAGCACGAGGCGCTGATCACGACCGAAGGCTCGACGGACCGCGGCATGGTGCACGCGGTCTACCTCGCCGAGCTGCCCGGCTTCGGGACGACCGAGATCAAGCTCGCGAGCCCGCCGCTCTCGGCAGGGCTCATTCCCGAGGTCGATCGCGGCTTCGTCGCGCAGTCGCACCCGGAAGGGCGCATCACGTTCATCGAGCTCGCGTCCGGTCAACCGCATACGATCACGGGCTTCGAGCTCTCCGCGAGGGTTGTGCAAGATGACTAACGGCATCGGGCAAAAACTCCGCCGAGCAGGCGCCGTCGCGGGCGTGCTCGGCATGGTGACGACACTCGGCGCCTGCGGCGCCGGCGGCGACGACGCATCACCCGCGAAGGGGGTCGGCGACGACAGCGGCGGCTCGACCTCGAGTAACGGGACCGCCGGGACGTCGGGATCCACCGCGCATTCGCCACCGCAGGTCGGCAATTCCGGCGGCTCGAACGGCTCGCAATCCGCGTCTGGCGGCACGGGGAACGCGGGTGACGGCACGCCGCCGCCACCGCCGCCTCCTCCCCCCGAGAAGGAGCTCGAGAGCGCGTTCGAAGCGCCCGTCGCGACGGACCGCTACGTCTGGACGGCGAACCCGACGACGGGGCGCGTCGCCCTGATCGGCGCCCACGACTTCAGCGTGCGGCTCGCGGAAGCGGGACTCGCACCGACGACGGTCGCGGCGCTCACGGCCAACAAGGACGAGGACGCGGCGATCGTGCTCAACGCCGGCAGCAACGACGCCACGATCCTGCGCGTCGAGGCGAGCGGCGAGCTGCGCTCCACGACCGTCGCCACGCACGCCGGCGCGAACGCGGTCTCGGTTTCACCCGCGGGCGGCTACGCCATCATCTGGACGGACGCCGCGAAATTCCCGGAAGACAGCCTCGATCCGACGGACGGCTTGCAGGACGTCACGGTCGTCAAATTCGACGATCCGCCGACGACCACCTCGCTCAGCGTGGGCTACCGGCCCTCGCAAGTCTCGTTCGACAAGGCAGAGAAGCGCGCGTACGTCGTGACGCAGCCGGGCCTCAGCGTGATCGAGCTCGGCGACGCGCCCGCACCCGACAGCCTCGTGGAGCTCACGAGCGACATCGTCGACGACACCGTGGCGCGCGACGTCAGCGTGACGCCTGACGGCCGCTACGCCGTCGTGCGCGTCGACGGCAAGATGGCGCTCGGCTTCGTGGACCTCCGCGAAGAGACGCTCACCGAGCTTTCGCTCGGCGACTACGTGACGGACCTCGACCTCTCCGACGACGGCAAGCTCGCTTTCGCGGTGAGCGGCGGCGCGCTCGTGGTGGTGCCGGTTCCACCGCCCGCGGACGCCGACCCCGAAAGCTTCGTGCACGGCAGCGCGACGGGCCTCACGGCGCGCAGCGTATCCCTCTCGAGCGACGCGTCGCTCGCGCTCCTCTACAGCAACGCCGCGAACAGCCCTTACATCGGCATCCTCAGCGCGAACGCCGATCTCTCGAGCTACGGCGGCCGCGCGGTCGACGTGAAGGCGCCCGTGCTCGCCGCGTTCGCGGCGCCCGACGCGCAGCACGGCATCGCCTTCCAATCCACGGCCGCCGGCAGCACGAAGGGCGGTGCGTTCAGCATCGTGTCCGCCCAGGCCGACCGCGCTCCCAAGGTGATCGGCACGGATGCGGCGCCGATGGCCGTCGCGTTCGCGCCCGACGGCGACAAGGCCGTGATCGCGACGCGCGACCTCACGAAGAAGTCGTACGGCGTCTACCTCGTCGGACTTTCGAACCTCGAGCAAAACTTGGTGAAGCTCGCGAGCCCGCCGCTGTCTGCCGGGATCGTGCCGGCCGCGAACCGCGCGTTCGTCGCGCAAGCGCACCCCGAAGGGCGCATCACGTTCGTGGACCTCGACGACGCTTCCGAACACACGCTGACGGGCTTCGAGCTTGCAGCAAAGGTGATGCAATGATCAAACCTTACGCGCTCTCGTGCTTGCTGCTCCTCGGCTGCGGAGGCCGCCCCGAGGCGTGGGACCAAGACTTCTCCTCGACCGATCCGGTGGCGCTCGACAATGCCGTGGCGGTCGTCGACAAGACGCAGGCCCGCGCGCTCGTGCTCACGTCGAAGGGGGGGCTCGAGCTCGACCTCAGCACGCTGCCCGTCGGGCAAAACGTGACCCTCGTCAAGGCGTCCCCCGACGGCAAGCGCCTGTTCGTGCTGTCGCGCGGCATCTCGCCCCGCCGGAACCCGGACGACGAGCGCCCGCGCCTGACGTTGATCGACACCGATCCGACGCCGCGCGTCGTGCGCACCTACGAGTTCAACGACCCGTTGAGCGGCCTCGTGCTCGACGAGAAGAACGAGTGGGCCGTCCTCTACGTCACGAGCCGCGACAGCCGGCCGGTCTCGAACCCGAACGAGATCGTGCTCATCGATCTCGCGCACCCCGAGCGTGACTACATCCCGATGACGGTGCAAAACGGCGGGGGCGGCGGCAGCCCGCAGAGCTTCTTGATTACTTCGGCGCTCACGATGCCCGCGGCTCCGCCGCGCCGCCTGCTCGTCGTTCAAACCCAGAACTCGGTGACGCTCATCGACCTCTCCGGCGACATCGACGACGAAACGCGCCGCGCGACGCAGGTGACGATCCCGATGCCCGCCAATCAAAGCGGCGTCGTGGGCACGCCCGGCGAGGTCGTGTTCCACGACGCGGACACGACGCGCGGCCTCGGCGCCGAGCTCGCCGTGCGGCTCACGCAGGACACCAACGTGCTGCTGCTGCCGCTGGTCGCCCCGACGGCAGGCTCCGCGCGTCCGTTCCGCGTCGAGCCGAATCTCGTCGACGTGGGCGGGGTTCCGTCGTCGATCCACTTCGTCAACACCGACGACGGCGTGCGCCTCGCCGCGCTCGTCGGCAGCAACGCCGTGCTCGTGGACTCCGCGACCAGCAACACGACGGTCGTCGCGCTCAGCAAGTCGTTCACCGGCATCACGCTCGTGACCGACGCCCTCGGCGGGAGCAGCGACGGCACCGACATCGCCCTGCTCTGGAGCAGCTCCGCCCCGACGATCGGCCTCTGGACGCTCGGTCGCGCGATCGGCTCGGCCCTCCACGGCCTCGAGACGCTCGACATCGGCGCGGCGATTCAGACGGTCATCGACGTGCCGAGCCCGGATTTCCCCACCTCGAAGATCCTCGTGAGCGCGACGGGCGATTTCTTCGTGCTCGATCTCGCCGTGCCGCGGAGCTCTCCGATGGCGACGAACGGCAGCCGCTTCAACCTGACGTTCGCACCGGACGGACAGAGTCACCGGCTCTGGGCCTACGCCCCGCAAGGCACCGCGTTCTCGAGCGTCGATCTCGAAACCCTGAATCCGACGTCGCTCACGACGCAGCGGCCGATCTGGCAGGTGTTCGACATCGCCGAGAGCGGCGGCGGCACGGGCCGGACGGCCATCGCGCTGCACAACGCCGGCGGGAACCTCGCCGCGACGACGTTCGATGCGCTCGCACCGGACGACGGCAACACACGCTTCTACAGCGGGCTCGCCTACGGAGGGCTTTCCCATGAGTGATCGCATCCGGCTCACTTCCGCGCTCGTGCTCGCGTTCGCGGCGACCTCCGCAGCGAGCGCACTGGCAGAACCCGGCGACCCGCCGCCCGGCGCCGCCGTGCCTCCACCCGTCAAGCCCGCGGCTCCGCGCGCCGAGACACCCGCGCCGGCTCCCGCACCAGCGCCGGCTCCCGCACCCGCTCCCGCAGCGACTCCGGCGCCGAGCACGACGCCCGATGCCGCTGCACCCGCCGCATCCGCCGCGTCAGCCGCAGCTGCAGCGAGCCACGACGAGGACGACGACGACGCGAAGGACTCCGAAACGACCGCGGAAGCGCCGCCCCAAGATCCCCCCGTCGTCGTGCTCAAGCCGAAGGAGTCTGCGTCGAGCCCCGCCGAACCCGAGCGACCGAACCCGAACTCGATCGACGACGGCCAGCTCGGCTCGCACCAGACGCACTGGGTCGTGAGCGTCGGCTGGCGCCAGGGCTACGTGAACAGCGCCGGGCTCGACCCCTTCAGCAGTAACGACGCGGTCCCGCAGTTCTCGCTCAGCGCCGGACGCACGCTCCTCACGAGCGATAAGCTTTCGCTCGTCGCGCTTGCGCTGTGGGACATCGGCGGCTTGGAGTCGACGGCGCGCGGAGCGAAGACGACGCTCGCCGTGAATCGCATCACGCTCGGCGCCGAGGGGCGCTACCACATCTTCCGTCGCCTCTACGCGTTCGGTCGCGTGGCCCCGGGTGCGCTCACGTGGAGCGCGTCACTCACCGACAACGCCGTCGGCGGCGAGCGGCTGCAGCGGGGGCGACTTCGAGTCCGCCCCCACTCCGAACGCCGCCACGGGGGGAACGAGCGGCACAGCGGGCAGCGGTAGCGGCGCGAAAGGCGGCACCGCGGGCAAGGGCAGCGG
>DASUGE010000368.1:0-14389 GCA_036274215.1 Polyangiaceae bacterium
GGCTGAGCACGGCTTGCGTCCGCCGCTCCTCGAGCGGGGCGTCGTCGAGGAAAGCGTACGGCTTGGCCGTGAGGATGCTCGCGGCGAACGGCGACGGCTCGGTCAGGTCGCGCGCGACGAGCCGCACCGCGCCGCGCTCGATGCGCCCCACGAGCGCGACGAGGCCTTCGGCATCCATCGCTTCGGTCAACGCGTCGTGAATCGTCTGGTTCACGAGCGGGTGATCGGGGATCTCGCGCTCGCCCGTCAGGTTCTCGGCGCAGGCCACCTGATCGGGGAAGCAGACCGTGAGCAGATCGTCGGCATCCATGCGCTGGAAGCGCGGCGGCACCTTCTTCCCGCCACGGAAGCGCAGCACGGCGAGGGCACGCTGCGTATTCCAGCGCCAGCGCGTGCCGAACATCGGGGCGACGAGCAGTGCCTGCACGAGCACGTCGCGCGCCGTCTTGCTGTGCACGTAGTGCCACACGTCTTCGACGGCGAAGCTGTGAGTCGGACCGAGCGAGAGCACGATGGCGTCCTCGTTCGCGGCCGCCTGGAGCTCGAAGTCGAATTTGCGACAGAAGCTCTTACGTAGCGTGAGGCCCCACGCGCGGTTGATGCGCCCGCCGAGCGGCGCGTGAATCACGAGGTGCATGCCGCCGGTCTCGTCGAAGAAGCGCTCGAGCACGAGCGTCTCCTCCGTCGGCATCGCGCCGAGCGTCGCGAGGACGATCGCGAAATAATCGGCGATTTGCTGCGCGGCTCCGGGCGATAGTCCCACCTCCGCCGTCAAGAACGAGCGGGCGCGCTCGATGCCGCCCTCGCCGTCGAGCAGGTCCGCGACGCTCTGGCGCAGCCGGGATACGGCGTGGGAGAGCTCGGCCGTGCGCGCGGGGGCTTCGCCGAGCCAGAACGGAATCGTGGGCGGCGCGCCCTTCGCATCCTGGACGCGCACGCGGCCGGGCTCCACTTTGCGGATCACGTAGCTCTGGTTGCCGAGCTGGAAGATGTCGCCCGCCATGCTCTCGATCGCGAAATCTTCGTGAATCGTGCCGACGCGGAAGCCGTCGGGCTCGAGCAGCACCTCGTAGTCGGCGACGTCCGGAATCGCGCCACCCGACGTGATGGCGGCAAGCTTCGCGCCGCGCCGGGGCCTGAGCTTCCGCTCCACCGGATCGTAGTGCAGGTGCGCGCCGCGACGCCCGCGCGTCGTCGCAAACCCGCGCGCCAGCATGTCGACGACGGCGTCGAACCGCTCGCGCGCGAGGGTCCGGTACGGGTAGGCCCGCCGCACGAGCTCGAACAGCGCGTCCGTCGTCCACTCACCCTCGGCCGCCGTGGCCGCCACGAGCTGCTGGGCGAGAATGTCGAGCGGCGCCTCCGGAATGCGGACGCGGTCGAGCTCGCCGCGGCGCACGGCGTCGAGCAGCGCGGCCGCCTCGCAGAGCTCGTCGCGCGAGAGCGGGAACAAGCGCCCTTTGGGCACGCCGCTCAGGAAATGCCCGGAGCGTCCGACACGCTGCACGAACGCGGAAATCGAGCGCGTCGCGCCGACCTGGATCACCAAGTCGACGTCCCCCACGTCGATGCCGAGCTCGAGCGAGGCCGTGGCGACGAGCGCCGACAGCGCGCCGGATTTCAGGCGCTGCTCGGCGAGCAAGCGATGCTCGCGCGAGAGCGAGCCGTGGTGCGAGGTCACCCGCTCCGCCCCCAAGCGATCGCCGAGGTTCTTCGCCAAGCGCTCGCACAGCCTGCGCGTGTTCACGAACACGAGCGTCGTTTTGTGCTCGCGCACGAGCGCCACGATGCGGTCGTACACCTCCTCCCACACCTCGCCGCTCATCACCGCCTCGAGCGGCGAGCCCGGGAGCTCGACGGCGATATCGCGAGCCCGGACGTGGCCTGTGTCGACGATCGCGCAATCGGGCACGCCCTCACTCGAGCCGCCCACCAGAAAGCGTGCCACCTCCTCGATCGGCTTCTGCGTCGCCGAAAGACCGATGCGCTGCAGCTTGCGTCCCGTGAGCGCGACGAGGCGCTCGAGCGAGAGCGCCAGGTGGCTCCCGCGCTTGTCGCCCACGAGCGCATGGATCTCGTCGACGATCACGGCGCGCACCGTGGACAGCATGCGGCGCCCGCTGTCGGAGGTGAGAAGGATGTAGAGCGATTCGGGCGTCGTCACGTAGAGGTGCGGCGGCTTCGCCGTGGCGCGCGTGCGATCCTTGCTCGGCGTATCGCCCGTGCGGACGGCGGTGCGGATCTCGACATCGGGCAGGCCGAGCTCGCCGAGCGCCTGCCGGATGCCCGCGAGCGGGATCATCAGATTCTTCTCGACGTCGTTCGAGAGCGCGCGCAGCGGCGAGACGTAGACGACGCGGGTTTCGTCCGGCAAGGCGGCGCTCGTTCCCTCACGCACGAGCGCGTCGATCGCCATGAGAAATGCCGCGAGCGTCTTGCCCGAGCCGGTGGGTGCCGCCAAAAGGACATTTCGCCCCGCCTGCGCCGCGGGCCACGCTTCGGCCTGCACGGACGTCGGCGCGCTGAAGCGCGCACCGAACCAGCGCGCGACGGCGGGATGAAGGAGCGCGAGCGGCTCCGCGGGCGCGAAAGCGTTCACCACGGGGGCGCTCAGGATAGCACTCGGCCGCACGCTTGACGGCTCGGCTCCCCCGCTCAAGAAATCCATGAGACGTGACGCCATCAGCCACTCCCGCGCGCACGGCGGCGCTCTGCGTCGCGCTCGTCGCGACCACGGTCGCATGCCATCATGCGCCGGCTTCGTCCGACCCACCCTCGTCCACGGCGGCCAGCATGAACATCTACTCGCTTCCGATCAAAACGCTCGAAGGCAAGGACTCGAACCTCGACGCCTACGCGGGCAAGGTCACCTTGCTCGTCAACGTCGCCAGCTTCTGCGGCAAGACGCCGCAATACAAAGGCCTCGAGGCGCTGCACGAGCGCTACCAAGCGCAAGGCTTCTCCGTCCTCGGCTTCCCGAGCAACGACTTCGGCCAGCAAGAGCCGGGCAGCCCGCAGGAGATCCGCGACTTCTGCTCGACCAAGTACAAGGTCACGTTCCCCCTCTTCGAGAAGCTCAAAACCAAGAAGGGGGAGGGCCAATCGCCGCTCTACACCAAGCTCGGCGAAGCCAGCGGCAAGCTCCCCAGCTGGAACTTCGCCAAATACCTCGTCGGCCGCGACGGTCACGTCATCTCCTTCTTCGATTCCAGCACCGTCCCAGAAGACCCGAAGCTCGTCTCCGCCATCGAAACCGCCCTCGCCGCACCGAAGTAGCAGTCTCCCGCTGTAACGCGGGCCCGCGACAGACGCCTGTCAGGAATGTTGTGCGCCTAGGCAGAAGCGGAGCGAAGCACGGGTTTTTTGGGGGGGCGGAATGGGGGCGCCCCGTACGGTGCTCACGCACTGCGGCGCGGGGCCAGACGTCCGGTGGGCTAAGCGCGGACCGGCGGGCGCAAGCCCGCCCGACACGAGCTCATAGTCTTGGAAGAACAGATCGCCGGGCTCAGCACCGGTCACCACCCACACGAAGAACCGGCGAGGCCGGCACCTTCTGCCCAACAACTCGCGCGGATCGCGAGGCACGACCCGTTGCCTCTCGCTCCGCTTCGGCCGACGCCGGTTCAAGAGCGCAAGCCCGCCCGACACGAGCCCATAGTCTCGGAAGAACAGATCGCCGGGCTCAGCACCGGTCACCACCCACACGAAGAACCGGCGAGGCCGGCACATGCTGCTTCAACCGCTGGCTAGGATCGCGAGGCAGTGAAGCTCTCCGCCTGCTCTTCCCGGCCGAGGCCGGTTCGAACACACGAGGCCGGCACCTGCTGCGTCAACAGCTCGCCCGGATCGCGAGGCAGTGAAGCTCTCCGCCTGCTCTCCCCGGCCGAAGCCGGTTCGAAATCAAACGCCGGTTCCTTAAAAAGGCGTCTCGATACTGACCCGCGCCATGCCCGGCGCGAACACGACCGCAGGCGTCACCCCGTGCGTCGCCGTGGGCGGCTTGTCCGTCAGATAGAAATAAAGCGCCGTCCCCATGGAAACCAAACCGACTGCAAGGCACACGTCAGCGACCACGAGCTCGCGATGCACGGGATCCACCTGGTCCTGCCGGCAAGTCTTGTCCTTCCCGCAGCTGTCGCGAAGCTCCGCGGCGTCCGCGGTCCCCTTGATCCCGAAGTAGGTGAACCCCGCGAGCCCCGCGATACCGAGCCCTCCGAACACGTACGTGAGCGGCGGCGTTCTTCGCGTGGACTTTGGATGTGCGGGCGGCGGAGCCGGCGCCGCGAGCGTGATCGGCAAGGCTCGACCCTTCTCGCCCTCGCGGATCAAGATCTGCTGCTGGAGCGTGGGGGCGCCGTCGGCCTCGAACTGAAAGAGGTGGCTTCCCGGATCGACCGGAACGGCGAGCCCGTCGAGGTGGCTCGTCACGAGCTGTCCGTCGACGATGACCCGCACGTCGAAGAGCTCGAGGCCGCGCGTGTCACGCGCCTGCACGACGACCGACGGCATCAGCTGGTCGACCTCGGAAAGCCAGGTGGCGCAGTCGTTGCGGACCACGCTCGGGCAGCTCGCCTGCGCGCACGAGAGCAAGCGCTCGCGTGCGGCGCGGAGCCGATGCGCCGAGCGCTCGGTCTGGGCGTTCTCGGCGGCCTTCACACAGGCCGCGACTTCGTCGGCGCGTGCCGCTGGCGGTGCAGGCGTGGCGTTGGGCTCGCTGGGTGTGCTCGAAACCGTGCCCTCTTCAGGGCGTGGAGGTTCCTCTTGAGCGCCAGCGGTGCGGCTTACTCCCGCCCAGGCCATGAAGATGGTGATTGCGACGCCGGTCCTGAGCACGCTGCCTCACGCCGTTACAAGCACTCCATCTTGTAGTGGCGGTGGCCGTCCTGGTCTATCGTGTAGGGTGGGTCACAGTCGGTTTTGGCGGCCGGCTTGGCCCTCGGCCGGGGGATCGGGGGGGGTTTTCTGACGGAGCCCTCGGGGGGGGCGGTGTGGGTGGATGTCGCCGAAGGGGTCGGGGCCGTCGCCGTGGCGGTCGGAATCGGGAGCGGGGGCACCTCCGGGGCCGCGCTCGGCACCGGGTGCGGCTCCGGCGGCACTGGCGAGACTGCGGGCATTGTCGCGCCGACCGGTTTCCGGGTCACAGGGCGCTCGGCCGGAACGGCGAGCCAGAGCCCGATCGCCCCGAGCAGAAAGCCGGCCACGGCCGCGATGATCACGACCCGGCGGCGCCGTTCCGGTTGGAAGTCGGGCATCACGTCGATACCGGACTTCCGCTCGTCCGGGCTCACCGCGATCTCGACGGCCGTCGGCTCCTCCGACGAGGCGAAGATGCGGGGCGGGCGCGACGACCCCTCGGCCGAGGGGAAGTCTTCGATTTGCTCGACCTGCGAGACGATGCGGGCGCGGTTGGCGAGCGCCGTGCCCGCCGTCTCCTCGACCCACTCTCCGATTTGGGTTGCGGTCGGCAGCGGGCCGCAGGCCTCGAGCGCGCGTGCCATATCGCGTGCCGTTTCGAAGCGCGCGGAGCGGTCGCGACTCAGCCCGCGCATCACGACCTCGTCGAGCGCGTGCGGGATGTCGGGCACGACGGAGCTCGGCGGCAGCACCTCGCCGGCGAGGACCTTGGCAATCGTGGCGGATTCGCTCTCGCCGAGGAAGAGGCGCTCGCCCGTGAGCGCTTCCCACAACACGACGGCCGCGGCGTAGACGTCGGCCTTGCGATCGGCCGCGCTGTTTTGCAGCTGTTCGGGCGCGATGTACGCCATCTTGCCGCGCACCTGGCCCTCGCGCGTCACCTGGGCGCGACCCGCCGCCTTGGCGATTCCGAAGTCGAGCACGCGCGCGATGCCGTCGACGCCGACCAAGATGTTCTGCGGTGACACGTCGCGGTGCACGATGCCGAGCGGCTCGCCGCGCTCGCTCTTCGCCTCGTGCGCGGCGTGCAGGCCGTGGAGCACGGACGCCACGATGGCGCACACCATCTCGCGCGGCGCGCGCTTGCCCCCGTTCTTCATCAAGTAGAGCAGGCGAGCGAACGACTCGCCCTGCACGTACTCCATCACGAGGAAGAGCTCGCCTTGCGCGGCGACGACATCGAGCGTCGGAACGACGTTCGGGTGACGGACGCGTGCGGCGAGGCGCGCCTCGTCGAGGAACATGGTCACGAACTCGGGATCTTTGGCGAACTGCGGGTGCAGTCGTTTGATCGCGACCGTGCGCGAGAAGCCGACGGGACCGACGAGACGTCCGACGTGAACCGCCGCCATGCCGCCGCACGCTATTTCTTCGAACAGCGCGTAGCGACCGACGAGCTTCGGGGTCGCTGCGGGAGCGGCGGTCACGGCCGTCATGTTACGTGAGCGCCTCGCCTACAGCATCCTACGAAGTGCGCCAAAAACCTGGGAGCTGTCCCATCAAAAACTGCGGGATCCTGCCCCTGCCTCCCGGACCCCTCCTCGCGTACACTGTGGAAAGGTGGCGGGGAGCCCCGGTCCCCTGCCGCCGCGTTGCTTTTGCCCATGACTTTCCGCCGGAGCAGACAGCATGGCTTACTTGGCAGGTCCGCGCCCGTCCTCACTCTTTTGGCCGTCGGCTGCCGGACCGAGTGCGACTCTCGGCGGGAGCGCAGGCACGGGCACCGGGTAGACGGGCGGCCTCGGCGGGCTCGGCGGAATGGGCGGAACCAATGCGGCGGGCTGCGGAGGAAAGCCCGATTTCATCAGCGATCCCCTGAACTGCGGTAGCTGCGGGCACACGTACGGCCCGAGGTCGGGCACGCCGAGCCTCGTGTGCTGGAACTTCGCCAGCGGGCGCACGCTTCAGGTCAACGGCAGAGGCATTCAGTGCGATTTCACGGGACACCCGTTCAACGTGCCGCTCCGCAGGGATGGCTTGTGCGTCCGGGTCACCGCCGGCAACCAAAGTACGGCCGGTTTCGAGCTCCCTGACTGAGCGCCCGAGGCGCTCCGCCCCCCTGTCACCCGTTCGGGTGAGCAGGAACGCGATAGATGCGAAACGGTCCGACGCGTTCGTCGGGCGCGCGGGCGAAGAGGCGGGCGGCTGCGGTTCCGGCGGGGGCGGCCCGCAGACGATTCCATAAGTGCTCGCTCAGCGCGTAAACCCCGGGCGCGGGATGCGCGAAATCGAGGGCCGTGATCATCCCCTCGAGCGTGAACCAGTGGCAATCCAGGCCATAAAGGCTGGGCGGATACCAAACCATCTGGGTGAGAAAGAGCTCGGGGGGTCTTCCGCCCTGGGTCTGGCGCGCGTGCCAGGCCCGGAGGTCCAGCAGCCCCTGACCCCAATCGACGTTGGAGTCGTCGAGCCATTCGCTTCCGCGCTCGGGGCCCCCTGCCGCCTGGTTGAACCACGCGAGGTAGTGGAAGCGCGCCAGCCCGATGTCGGCTCCGGACCACACGAGGAGGAGGGCGAGCACGAAACGCTCCAGCGGCGCCGAGCCGAGCCAAACGACCGCGCGCGCCGCCCCGATGGCGAAGAGCGGTACGAGCGGCAGCGCGTAACGCACGCCGGTACCGAACATGGTCACGCTGACGATCACCAAAAACGTCACGAAGGTCGCGCCGAGCCCGAACCACGCGAACGTCTCCTCGCGATCCGACCAGAACGCGATGACCCAGCCGACGATGCCGAGGGTGAGCAGGGGCAAGCCGAGCTTCACGAGCAGCGCCAGCACGAAGTACTGCGGGAAGTGCGGGCTGAAGTGGCCGTGCAGGTAGCTCTGGTACCCGGCGTTGGTGACGCGCAGATCGCCGAAATAGCCGTCGAACCCGATGGTGCCGAGCGAGGTGACGGCGAGCACGACGACGCTGATGCCGAGCGTGATGGCGCCCGCGAACGCCGCTTGCTTTCCCCGCGCGGCGCGCTCCGCTCCCGAAGCGGAGAATATCCAAGCGAGCGCGCCGATCGCCACGCCGACGGGCACGGCGAGCGCCGTTTGCTTGCTGGCGAGCGCCGCGCCGACGGCGAGCCCGAGACCGACCAGCGCGCGCACGCTCGGCGCCGGCATCATGGCCAGAGCGACCGCGCGTTCGAGCGCGAGCGTTGCGAAGAACGTCACGCAGCCGTCGGTCGTGGCGACCGAGAAGTGGCCGAGCAGCGGTGGGCACGTCGCGCACGCGACGGCGGCCGCGACCGCGCCCACGGAGCCGGTGAGCTTCCGCGCGAGCGAGGCGACGACCAGCACGAGCGCTCCGCCGAGCCACACGGTGGGCAAGCGCGCGAGGTAGACGGTCGTCTCCACGTTGACGCCCGGACGCGTGAAGTACGAGACGCCGAAGCGCCATTGGTCGAGCTCGATGAACCCCGCGAGGCTCCGGGGCTCGAAGCGCGGCTGGAAGAGCCACGGTAAGAGTCCCGCGAGCCACTTGGCGAGCGGCGGGTGCTCGGGATTGAGCGCCATCTCTCCCGTGAGCCATTGCGCGTGGCCTGCGGGGATGTACACGAGCTCGTCGAAGGTGAGGGAAGAGCGGCGGGCCGCACCGGCCGCGAGCAGCGAGAACACGAACGCCGCCGCCGCCACGAGCCACTGTCCCCGCGTGACGCCCCAGCGCCGGACGTCGAGCCACGCGTTACCGCGAGCGTCCCCCCCAGGAGCCAAGACCGTCACGGGGCGACTCTACTAGGAAAGGGGGGCCTGTGCCCCCCGCGGCTCGCTTCGCGACCGCTCCCCCCGCCGCCTTCGGCGTGCTCGCTCCGCTCGCGTAGTTCCGCAGCGCTTTCAGCCTTCGGGGACGACGAAGGCGTCGATGCGGAACTACTACCGTCACGCGCGGGGAAGCGGGCCCGCGTGGTATTAATGCCGGGATGCCGGCAGCCGAGCTCGCGACCTTGCTCGTTTCGTGCCCGGACCGTCGCGGCATCGTCGCTGCGCTCGCTCAGGTGCTCTACGGTCACGGCGCAAACATCCTCGACTCCGACCAGCACACGGACGCGGAGGCCGGAATGTTCTTCCAACGGTTGCGCTTCGACCTCGCGGAGCTCCAGACGGACAAGCTGACCCTCGAGCGCGCCATCGCGGAGGTCGCTGCGCGCTTCAGTATGAGTTACCGCCTCGTCTACTCGGAGGTCAAAAAACGCGTCGCCATCTTCGTGTCGCGCTACGACCACTGCCTCTACGACCTCTTGCTCCGGCACCGGAGCGGCGAGCTTTCCTGCGATATTCCGCTGATCGTGAGCAACCACCCGGACCTCGAGCCGGTGGCGCGCGACTTCGGCGTGCGCTTCGTCCACGTCCCCGTCACCCCTGAGACGAAAGCGGCCGCAGAGCGGGCCGAGCTCGAGCTGCTCGGCGCCGAGCGCATCGATCTCGTGGTGCTCGCGCGCTACATGCAGGTCTTGGGACCGGAGCTCGTGACCGCCTTCGAGGGCCGCATCCTCAACATCCATCACTCGTTCTTGCCGGCGTTCGTCGGCGGCAAGCCGTACCAGCAGGCCTACCGCCGCGGCGTGAAGCTCGTGGGCGCGACCGCCCACTACGCCACCCTGAAGCTCGACGAGGGGCCCATCATCGAGCAGGACGTGGCGCGGGCCTCGCACCGCGACTCCGTCGACGACCTGTCGCGCAAGGGTCGGGATCTCGAGAAGGTCGTGTTGGCTCGTGCCGTGCGCTCGCACCTCGAGGATCGCGTGCTCGTTTACGGAAACAAGACGGTCGTCTTCGAGTAGCCGAGAAAACGCGGGATTCGGGGTCAGGCTCAAGCTTCCGGACACGTGGCCGTAATCTGATCGCAACCCTTCATAGGCCGGGATACGCTCGCGCCCCGGAGCTCGCCCATGCACCCTTCGCCCCGAATGCCCAGCGCGGACGAGCCGCTCGACACGCACCAGAAGGCCCTGGCCGTGAACCTCGACCCGCGCCGCTACGGCACGTTCGCCGAGATCGGCGCCGGCCAAGAGGTGGTGCGCTGGTTCTTCCGAGCGGGCGGCGCCGCGGGCACGATCGCGAAGAGCATCTCCGCCTACGACATGACGGTGAGCGACGCGATCTACGGGCAGACACGGCGCTACGTCTGCCGCGAGCGCCTCGAGAGCATGCTCGACCACGAGCAGCAGCTGAACCTCGAGCGGCTCCGTGACGCGCGCGGCGACACGACCGCCTTCTTCGCCTTCGCGGACACGGTCTCGGCCAAGAGCTTCAAGGGCAACAACGAGTGCCACGGCTGGATGGGCGTGCGCTTCCAGGCGCATCCGCGCGATCAAGACAGCCAGATCATCATCCACGTGCGCATGCTCGACACGGAGAACGCGCTCCAGCAGGAAGCGCTCGGCATCGTCGGCGTGAACCTGCTCTACGGCGCGTTCATGCACCACGATCCGAATCGGCTCGTGGAGTCCTTGCTCGACAATCTGAGCACGCAGCGCATCGAAATCGACATGATCGAGTTCTCGGGCATCGAGTACCGGCACGTCGACAACCGCGTGATGAGCCTGCGCCTCGTGCAGCTCGGGCTGACGGGGGCCGCGATGTTCGGGCCGACGGGGGAGGTGCTGCAGCCGTCCGAGGTGCTCTACAAGCGGCCCGTGCTCGTGGAGCGCGGCTCGTTCCGCCCGGTCACGCGCGTGAACATCGACATGCTGCGCTGTGCGCGCACGCAATTTCGCGAGTCGCTCGGCGAGGGCCAGGACGACGTCGTCGAGCTGATGGAGATCACGATGAAGAACCTGATGGCCTCCGGCGCCATCGACTATCGTGACTTCCTGGCGCGCGCCGACGTGCTCGCGGCAGCCGGCAAGACGGTGCTGATCTCGGACTATTTCGAGTACTACCGGCTGGTCTCGTACTTCCGGCGCTACACGCAGAAGCCGGTCGGAATCACGCTCGGCGCCGGGAGCTTGCTCGAGCTATTCGACGAAAAGTACTACTCGGACCTCGCGGGCGGCGTGCTCGAGTCGTTCGGTCGCTTGTTCAAGAACGACACGCGCCTCTACGTCTATCCGCTCAAGGACCAGAAGAGCGGCGAGCTTGCCACCGTCTCGAGCCTGGAGGTGGCACCCCACCTCCAGAAGCTCTACGGGCACCTCGTCGACCGCGGGTGCATCTTGCCGCTCCACGGCTACGACCCGGAGTGTCTCGGCATCTTCTCGCGCGACGTTGCCAAGCGCATCCAGGCCGGCGACCCGAGCTGGGAGGCCGAGGTGCCGCCCGAGATCGGCGAGGTCATCAAGCGCCGCGGCTACTTCGGCTGCCGCAAGATCGTGCTGTCCGCACCGTAGCGAGTTACTGCAGCGAGGGACACGCGAGGCCGTCGCCGCTCGCGCCCGCCGCCCCGCCCGCGCCGGCTTCACCACTTTGGGTGCAGAAGTCGCAGTGCTGAGCGTCGTTGCAGGCGGGACCGTCGGGAACACTGCCCGCGAAGTACGACGCGGTCTGGCACGGGTAAGAAGGGAGGTCGTCGGTGAGGCGCACGGCGATGAGCGCGCGGCTCACGCGGTCGAAGATGAATGTTTGCTCGGAGAAACCGGCCACGACGACGACCTCGATGAGGTTGCAGGCGACGATCACCTGCGAGTAGTGGTCGTCCGAGCAAGGCTCGGCGCGCGTCAACATGTCGTCGAGGTTCGCCGGGCAATCGATGCGTGCGCAGAGCTCCTCGAGCGTCTCGAGCGCCGTGTCGGGGTCGTTCGGATCGCGCTTGCACGCCTCGCACGCGGGTAGATCCTCGTACTCGCCGCAGAGCGCGCAGGGCTCGAAGCACTCGCTTTCGTGCGACGTGCCCTGGGTGACGGTCGCCAGCTCGAAATCGCTCGAATCGAGCCCGCACCCCGGCGCCACGTAGCCGGAGGCGCTGAAGTACGTGGCGTTGCCCTCGCGGTCGAGCTCGAGCCTGTAGTCGTTCTCTTCGCCTTCGACGAACGTGTAGTGGACGGAGCCGTCGTCGCAGTACTCGCGCTTCGTCCGCGTATCGAGCGCGGCGCAAGCGTTGGGATCTTGAAAGACGGGCGGGACCGTGACCGTAGGCGTCGAGCAGGTGACGTCGCGCGGGCCGGTCACCGAGCAGGTGCACCCAGGATCTATGTTGAGCCCGTCGTCGCCGGCGATGCCTGCGCTGCCGCCGACGGCGGTCGTGCCGCCCTTACCGAGCGACCCGCCTTTGCCCGGCGACCCGCCCTTGCCGGTGGTCCCGCCCTTCGCGCCCGTGCCGCCCGCGCTCACGGCGCCGCCGCCGACACCGTTGCCCGTGCCGCCGCTTCCCCCTTTGCCGGGTGTGCCTGCGCGCGCCCCACTGCCGCCGCTCCCGACGACCGTGTCGTCGTCGCCGGCCGAGTCGTCGTCGCCCGTCGGAACCCCCCGGTGCAGCGTGCTCGTGCCCCCGCACGCCACGAACCACAGCCCCATCGTGCCGATCACCCAAGCGCGAGACGTACGTCTAGTCATTCCACCAACTCCCGAAGAACGATTGCTTTTAGCGCGACCGCTCCGCGCCGTCGAGGCGCGCCAATCTCACCCGGTGAAACGCCCCGTCCGCGTCGTCCCGTCTCGAGTTGGGGATCGCCCTACGGCGTGGGGTCTCGAAGGCTGAAAAGCATTGCCGTGCGGCGCCGCGCGGAGCGGCAAGAAGCGACACGAAGCGACACGAAGCGACACGAAGCGACACGAAGCGACACGAAGCGACACGACATGCGGCTCCGACTGCGCCACGGCGACGGGGAGGCGAAACAGCGATGTGCGCCTGCAAGACGGCGACGTGCGTCCGCGAGACGGAGACGTGCGTCCGCGAGACGGCGACGTGTGTCCGCGAGACGGCGACGTGCGTCTGCGAGACGGAGACATACGTCCGCGAGACGGCGACGTACGTCCGCGAGACGGCGACGTGCGCCCGCGAGACGGAGACGTGCGGGCGACGTGCGTCCGCGAGACGGAGACGTGCGGGCGACGTGCGAGGGTTTCGCGCAGTGCCGGCCTAGACGACGCGCGCCGCGGCGTCGCTGCGGCTCGGCTTCGCACGCGGAGCATCGTCGAGCGATACCAAGCCAAGCCGCCGCCAACCGACCTGTGCGAGCCACGTGCGGGCGCGACCGACGACTTGACGGTCGACTGGATCGGCTGCCTGGTGGTGCCTAAGCCAAGCGGCGCGCTCGGCGAAGGGGGGCGCGACACCCGATGCGGGCTTCCAGGTTCGGAAGCCGTCGAACCGGAGCCCGGACGAAAACGGATCGATCCCCGGCGCTCGCCGCCCCCGCGCGTGCTTCCGAAAGTTCGCGAGCACGTAAACGAGCGCGTTCCGCACCTCGCGCGGCGTTCTCAGCGCCCGTCCGTGCCACCGATCCGCCCACAGTCGCCCGCGCCGCGACAAAAGGTCGTTCACGTAGCGGGCGACGCGGATGGCCACGCTGCGTACGCTGCTCGAAAGCGCGCGTTTGTCCGTCGCCTCGACGATCAGGTGCACGTGATCGTGCTGCACGGAAAAATGCAAAAGACGGAAGCGCGCTGGGTCGCGCCGAGCGGCGCGAGCCAGCGCGAGCCGGACCGTCGGATACACATGCTGACTGCGCAGTGGAGCGAGCCGCGCACGCAACGTCACGTGAACGGGCTCGTTCGCCTTCTGCTGCGGCCGAGCCCGATGCGGCACATTCCCGCGCTCCGCCCGCTTCCTCCCCGCCCCAACCCGCGCCCCGCCCCACGTGAATGGAAACGCGAGTGGGAACTGTTGCTCGCCCCGCCGTGATTTGCGTCGCCCACGCCCCCGCTGCGCCATCTTCGCTCTAGTCATAGTGCTCAGAACAACATCGTCAAGATGTGTTGACGCTTCTCGCTCCGATGCAATGTGGATTGGAATTCAGCCTTCCGTCTTGAATTCAGCCATAGTTTGTCTACGCCGGGTCGGGATCGTTGAGGAGCGGGAATTGGCCGCGAAACGCCTCTGTTGTTGGGAGTTGAAGAGCAACCAACAAGAGGCGTCTCGCATGGAGTCTATGCTTGAAGAAGCATCCAAATGACAATGCGGAAGCGGGTCTGAACGAATACTTCTCGCGTTGCGTGGAGGCTGGCCTAGCGAGGGACTCAGGTTTCGAGCAGCTGGCGAACCCCTCGAATCTTTCTGGGGTCTCTTCGCGCAACGCGAAAACACGGATCGCTGCGTGATCCGTACGCGGTCCCGATCCCCATTACCTATACTATGGCCTGTTTCATGTCAGCGCGCTGAATTCCAATCCGAATCGCAACAACGGGTTGGTCGTCCGAGAGGCGCTTGTCGAAGAAACTTCGGCGTGATGGCGCTGCCTTGCACGTCTCGTGCGCCTTCGCACCGGGTCGCCCGCCTTCGCACCGAGTCGCCCGCCTTCGCACCCGAGTCGCCCGCCTTCGCACCCGAGTCGCCCGCCTTCGCACCGAGTCGCCCGCCTTCGCACCCGAGTTGCCCGCCTTCGCACC
>DASUGE010000369.1:0-5478 GCA_036274215.1 Polyangiaceae bacterium
GGCCGCCGGGTCACGCGTCTGCTTTTTGGCCGTCGTGATGAGCACCCCGGATCCCATCACCGCCGCCGAGCTCAACAAGCCCGACGGCGAGGACGCCGCCACCGTCGAGGAGCTCGTGCTCCACTCGAGACACGCCGTAGCGCGCACGCTGCTCCTCAGGTGAAGCGCCGGAGCGCGTGGGCGCAATGGGGGAGTCCACGATTGTTCAACGGGCTGAACAATCGGTTCAGGCCAAACCGGCTAATTCGAAGCCGGGTTTCTCCGTAGGTTCTGCGTCGTCCCTCGCGGACCACGAACCCCGGAGCATCCCCATGACCAGCACCACGCATCATCCCGCGCTCGCCCCTGCTCTCGACGCCGCCACCGCCTCCGGCGCCTCCGAGCCAGGCCCCCTCGCCGCCCTGGCGCGAAAGGTCGTCGCGACCGACCGCGACCCCGCCGCTACCGTCGCCCGCGTCGCACTCGGCACGATCCTCTTTCCGCACGGTGCGCAGCACGCGCTCGGTTGGTTCGGGGGCTACGGCTTCAGCGGCACGCTCGGCTGGATGACGGGCACGCTCGGATTTCCCGCACCGCTCGCGGCGCTCGGCATCGTCACCGAGCTCGTCGCACCCGTGCTGATGGTGCTCGGCGTGGGCGGTCGCGCGACGGCTGCGGCGCTGCTCGTCCACATGGCGTTCGCCAGCAGCCCGCACTGGTCGACCGGCTTTTTCATGAACTGGTTCGGCGCGCACCCCGCCGGCACCGAAGGCTTCGAGTACCACCTGCTCGCGATGGCCCTCGCCGCGGTCCTCGTTCTGAAGGGGATGGGCGCGTTTTCGCTCGACCGTGCCTGGTTGCGGCGCGGGGCTACCAGCGCGGCGTCTTGAAGTGCGCCGCGAGAATTTCGACGAACGCGCGCACCTTGCTGGGCGCGCGTCGTGACTTCGGATAGACGGCATAAATGCCGAGCGGCGGCGCGTGGACCGAGTCGAGCGCCACGCGGAGCCGGCCGGCGGCGAGCTCGGAGGCGACCATGAAGCGCGGCAGCACGGCGAGCCCCATGCCTGCCACTGCCGCGCGCCGGAGCACGGCGCCGCTCGCCGCCGAGAAGCGCGGCTCGACCGGGATCGGCAGCACCTCCTTCGTGTCCGGATCGCGAAACCGCCACTCGTCGGTGACGCGGAGCAGTGAATACACGAGACAGTCGTGCTGCAGGAGATCGGAGGGTGACTCCGGTTGCCCCTTGCGCTCGAGGTACGCGGGCGCCGCGCACAGGACCGGTCGATCCGTCGCGAGCTTGCGCGCGACGAGCCCCGCGCCCCTGAGCTTCGCGCTGATGCGAATGGCAACGTCGACGCCCTCCTCGACGAGGTCGACCGCGCGGTCGCCGAGCGAGAGCTCGATGCGCGCCGCCGGGTAGCGCTCGAGATACGCCGCCATCGGCGCCGCGAGGTAGTCTTCCGCGAAGACGATCGGCGCGTTGACGCGCAGGACCCCGCGCGGCTCGTCCCCGGCACCCGCCACGGCGAGGGCCGCCTCGTCGGCGGCGGCCGCGACGCGCGCGCAGTGCTCGTAGAGCGCCGCACCCTCGGGGGTGAGCGTGAGCTTGCGGGTCGTGCGGTGCAAGAGATTGACCTTGAGCTCGCGCTCGAGACCCGCGACACGCATGCTGACCGCCGCCTTCGACACACCGAGCTTCGCGGCCGCGCGGGTGAACGATTTCGCTTCGACCACCCGCGCGAAAGTGACCATCGCGAGGATCCCGTCCGGAGTCGCAGGCATGCGGGCGATGCTATGTTACCTTTGGCTCATGGTAGAGCGGTCCGTCCGCACTCCGGGAGCGCGGCTCGACGCCACGACCTCGTCCAGCGTGTCCCGCATCCCGAGGCACGCGGCGCAGGTCTTGACGCTGCTCGTGCCGTGGGCGCTCACGGGGTGCCCGCTCTCCGACAACTACTTCGTCGATCCCAACTACAACGTCGCCGGCGGGCTTTCGCAGGGCGGCGGGAGGGCAGGGCTCGGAGGCAATGCGGGAACGGGAGGTGGCGCCGCTGCGGCCGGCATGAGCGCGGGCGGAGCGGTCGCGGGAGGCAGCGGCGGAAGCGGCGCTGCGGTCGCCGGAACGGGCGGTACCGGCGGCGCGGGGACCGGTGGCGACACGACGCTCGGTGGAACGGGCGGAACGGGCGCGTTCGGCGGTGGCTCGGGCGGAGGCGACGCGGGCCAAGCGGGTGGCGGTCCGGAAGGCGGCGCAGCGGGTGAGGGGTCCTGCGTCCCCGAGCCGGAGCTCTGCGACGGCAAGAGCAACGGCTGCGACGGCGCCGTCGACGAAGGCGTTTGTCCGGAGCATTGCAGCGCCCAGCAGCATGACGGGCGCGTTTACGTGCTGTGCGTCTGGGGCCTCGCCGCGAACGGTGCCGACTACGAGACGGCGGAGGCGCGTTGCGCCGGCATGGGAAAAGAGCTCGGCCTCGACGGCGACTTCACGCTCGCGTTCGTCGAATCGGCGGACGAGAACGATTTCTTGAAGGAGTGGATCCGGACGAAGACGTCCGTCGGGGACGGCGCGATCTGGATCGGCGCGAACGACATCGGCATGGAGAACACGTGGGTCTGGGGGCAGGGGCCGGACGCCGTGCAGTTCTTCCGCGGGTTAATCCCCGCCGGCGGTGTCGCCGTCATGGGTCGCTTCAACGACTTCGGTCCCGGCCGCCCGAACGGCTCCAACTTGAACCAGGAGGACTGCGGTGCTTTCGACGCCGAGGCCGCTTGGCGATGGAACGATCGGCAGTGTGCGAACTCCGAGATCGGTTTCGTCTGCGAGCAGCAGCCGTAGCCGTCGCGGGTCTCAGCTCGGCTCGGAGCGCCGCACGGCGAAGTCAACGAAGCGCTCGACCATCTCGGGGCTCTGCGGCACGTCGTGGCCGAAGCCTGGCACGACGATGAGCTCTTCATCCGTGCCTTCGAAGGCTCTGGACAGTGACGCGAGGTACTCGAGGTTGCCGGGGAAGATCGCGTCGTGCTCGCCGATGGAGAAGAGGCGCGGGAGCGGGCCCGCCGGATACGTGAAGAGCTTCGGCTCGTCGAAGACCGGCTTGAAGCCGCTCAGGAACATGCCCCAGCGCAGGCCCGCGAAGCGTGCGTCGCCGCGCGTCGCGAGCGCCGCGACGATCGTCGCCATCGCGGCGCCTTGCGAAAAGCCGAGCACGCCCGCGAGTGAGCGCCCGCGCACGGCGCTCGCCACGGCGTCGAGGCTTCGCTCGAGGGCGCCATACGTCTTCTTGCCGGTGACGCCATCGGTGTTCGACTGGAGCCAGTCATAGTGCTCGCCCGCATCCCAGAAGCGACCGTCGGTGAAGTCGCTGAGCGCGCTCTGGCCGACCTCGCGGTAGCGCGCCGTCATCCACTCGTTGAGTCCGCTGAGCTCCGCCTCGGACAAGCGGTGCCCCGCGTTCGGCGCGACGAGCGTGAAGCCGGCTGCTTCGAGTCGTTTGCCGACCACGCCGAGCGAGCGGAGCATCGACGCTCCGGACATCGTGATGCCGTGCAGAACGACGATGGTGCGAGCGCTCGTCACGGCGTGCACCCTACGCGATTGGCCCAACGCACGCTGGTCCTCCGCGAAATGCTCGAAACAATCCCGGCGCGAGCCAGGTGGGTGCGCGCGCGCCACTTCGAATGTCGGGAACCAATCGGCGTCGAAGCGCACCAACCCAATAAGACCCTGAATGGCACGCGAGCTTCGAGCGCTTATGTACGACAAGGACACAGGTGAGATCACACGACCCGACATCCCGGCCGTGCTCGGCTCGAGTCCGGGTGACGGTGACGTGCGCGCGTCGGGCTTCCACCCGCGCCAAGAGCGGGAGCTCCTGCCGTACACCGCGATGCCCGTGCTGCCCTCGCGCCTGAACGAGCCGACGGTTCCGGACGCGGCGCTCAAGATGTCGATGGCGCGCGCAGAGGTTCAGGGCGACCACACGCCGAGCGACGCGGGTCGCGTGCCGCGCTCGGGTCCGCGCCACGAGGTGCCTTCCGCCGCACCGCCGCCCGAAGCCTTATCGACGGTCCCGCCGCCCGCACGCAAGCGGTCGCGGCGGTCGCTGCGGCCCGAAGGCACCCACGAGCGTGCGTCGCTCCCGCCCGACGGCAGCCGCGCGCGACCGTCGCTTGTGCCCGACAGCAGCCGCGCGAAGAAGTCCGCGCCGGTCGACAACGCCTTCGGACGAACGACCGCGAAAGCGACTCCCGCGGCGCTGCGCGAGGCGCAGCATCCGAGCCTATTTCACGCGTCGTTGCTCGTCGTCGGGACGGCGCTCGGCGCCGCCGCGATCGGCGTCGGGCTCGGTAACGGCAGCATCGCGCGCTTGTTCTCGCCGGCGCCGCCCGTGGACGTTCCGCACGCGGCACCTCCCGCTCCGCGCCCTGCACCGCCGCGCGCGACACGGGCGCCGGTCGCTGCTCCCGCCGTTGCCGCTGCGGCGCCGCGCGCCGTCGTCGCCGACGAAGCGCCGAAGGTCCCCGTGCTGCGCATCGAGGAGCTGCCGCCCGGCGAGGTGAGCGCGGCGTCCGAGCCCGCGCCCGCGCCGAAGGCGTCGGCCAAAGCGACGCCCAAGCCGACGCACAAAGCGCACTACTAACGCGCGTCTCATCGTCCCGCCGCGAAGATGCGGCGCTCTAGCGCGGCGTTACTCTTCGCGCGACGCGAGCCAGTCGGCGAGCTCGCGCAGGGCGGAGGCGCGCACGTCGTCGCCAAGCTTCACGCTCTCGAGGTGCTCGCGCAGCGAGGCGCGCCCGCGCGACAGCCGGCTCTTCACGGTACCGATCGGAATCGCGAGCTCGCGCGCGATCTCGTCGACCGAGCGCTCGTCCCAGTAAAACATCCGGAGCACGATGGAGAAGTCGGGATCCACCTGCTTGAGCGCCAGCACGAGCAGCACCTGCTCCTGCCGCACCGCCGCGAGCTGACTCGGTCCGTCCTCCGGCAGCGTCGTGACGTTGACGGGCGTGTGCTCCGCGTACGCTTCGGCGCGCCGGAACATGAGGTACTGGTTCTTCGCGATGCCGTAGAGGTAGGTGCGGAACGTCGAGCGACCCGCGAAATGCCCGACGTTTTGCGCGCAGGCGAGCAGCGTGCGCTGCACGAGCTCGTCCGCGTGACGCGAGCGGCGCCCGAAGAAGCCGGTGAGCTCCGGCACGTAGCGATGCAGTAGGCGATTGCCCGCCTCGCGGTTCCCCGAACGCCAGCGAAGCAAGAGCGTCGCTGTGTTGTCCTCGTGCGCACCCATAACCTTCAAAGCTAGCGACGGCGCGCCGCGCCGCAACGCCGACACTGTCGGTGAGACTCCCACCGTGCCAGGAAGCTGCGGGATTCGACCCTTTGCCCGCGGAGTGGTTGCGGTCACGCGCGTCTGGGCGAAGCCCGATGCGGGCCGCAGGCCCGCCGGCAGGACCCGGGAGTCTTGGAAGGACAGATCGATCCGCGAGGGTGGCGAC